>JAAXUD010000109.1 GCA_013336205.1 Lentimicrobium sp.
CCGGTTCGTTGGCAAGTTTATGAACTGAATTGCCTTCCACAAAGATTGCCCTGTATGGCTTGGTAGGACATGCATATTCGCAGGCACCGCATCCGATACAGATTTTATCATCAACTTCGGGTATAGTCAATGCATCTTTGTATGGCACCATGTTGACAGCCTTTGTCGGGCAATGTTCGGAACATGCGCCACAATCAGTGTTATCCGTATAGACAACACAATTCTCTTTAATAAAATGCGCAATTCCAACCTGTTCGAGCTTTTTCCTGCCCGGCTTCATTAACCTTATCGCATCGGTGGGACAAACCTGGCCACACAGTTCACAATCAAAATTGCAAAAGCCCGCATGGTAATCCATATAGGGTTGCATAAGTCCCTGAAGTCCATACTGCAATAAAGAAGGCTGCAACACCTGAGTAGGGCATACACTTATACATAAATGACAAGCTGTGCAGTTACGGTTAAAGTGGTCATGACTTTCCGAACCCGGGGGAGTAGAAAACAGGGTCCGGTCTTCAGGAATCTCCGTCGGTTTTTCGCCACCTGTAACACGGGTTGCATATGCCTTTAACGTCAAAAAAGCAGTGGAGAATAAGAACACCTTAATAATTGTTCTGCGGGGATTGTTATTTCCAGGTTTACTTTCAATTACCGGAACAACTGATTCATTCCTGAAAGAAAACAAAACGCCATCCGACGGACAGGCTCCAAGGCAATTAAAACAACTTACACATCGGGAATAATCAATTGATTTTGTTATTACATCAATGCATTGTGCCTTACAAACTTTACTGCATGATCCACAGCTATTACAAGCCTGCTTGTCAAGTTTGATTTTAAAGATTGAGAACCGTGAAAATAATCCGAGTAAGGCGCCTACAGGGCAAATGGTGTTACAATACAATCTTCCATGAAAGGCAGCCATCCAGCCAAGCAGCAGCATAAAACCAGCGGCAAAGAATATTGATGCAGTATGGAGCCCTTTAAAATCTGTTTTTGGCAACCAGAACAGATCAATTTTCTCCAGCAGTCCTGCCAATCCGTTACCTCCAAAAAGAAAAACGGGTCTGACAAGGTTTGCCAGAATTCGTCCGAAATTACTGAAAGGGTCGAGAAGATTAATTACCAGGGAAGTACCATAAAGCATCGATATGGTTGCAATAGCCAGAATAGAATACCGGAGTATATTCCTGGCCCTGGCATACCGCAGTGGTCTTTGCTTAAAGAATCGCCGCCTTATCCATGATATTAAATCCTGCAAAGTGCCAAGCGGACAAACACTTGAGCAATATATTCTTCCGAATAAAAAGGTAAGGATCAGAAAAACAAGGAAACCTGCAGCAACAAGGCTTGCAGACCCGGCAAATTTTATAAAAGAAGGGACAAACTGCGTCCAGGTAACTGAGTTAATGAACCATGCCGGAATCCATTGGGCAGGATCCAGAAATATTATTCCTGCGAGTAATATAAAAACAATGGAAACAAATACCCTTAATGACTTTAACCAGGCTAACCGATGCATATCAGATCTTTATCCTGTTGATTGATAGTTTATCGAGTGCCATAGTCCCAATTTTCATTTCATTAGCAATCCGGATGTGTGGAATATCTTCAGGCTTACTGCCGAAGATGCGGGTGGCGGCCGCATCAGCCGCCACAATGTCTGCTGAAACAATCATCTGCCGCATGGTAATCACGTCGGATTCAGAAACACCCCGGGGTCCGTTGCGCATCATTACCCTGTATCCGTCGATTACATTGAGGGTTGGCTTGCGCCAGGATGCGAAATCGGCAATGCATTGGTGCAAATCGTTCCGATGCCAGTAGCGCCGGTCCCATACAACACCCATGAGGTTCTTCATTGAAAGAGAAATGCTTGCCGAACTATGGTGCTTAAGAACAGGAACATTGATAAAGACATCTGAAGAAAGTATCAATTCATGAACTTTGGCTTCTTTCAGCATTTTCCCCTTGGGTATCTGAACGGTTTGGTAATAACCCTCAGTATTCCCGGGAACTAATTTACCACCGGCATCTTTAACGGCTTTCTCTATCCCACTATTCTTATAACACAAATTCCAGGCATCGCATGTATTATCAAATACATATACCTCAGATGCACCTGCATTAAGGCAATGTTTGACAATGCGACCTACCAGTTTAGGGTTGGTATTGCCCGCTCTTTCGGGGGTAACATCCCAACCGATATTTGGTTTTACCACGACTTTCTGACCTTTCTTAACAAACCTGGTCATTCCACCCAGGGAGGCAATAGCCTTGTCGAACATTACTTCCGGTTCGCCATCACGCACAGCTACAAGGTCGTATAATGACATACCAGGCATCGCGGCTGCCAACTGTTCGAAATTTGCAAAACTTCCGGCAGTTCCTGCAACCAGGCCGGCAGTCACACTTTTCACTAAAAAATCACGTCTTCTCATCCGATTTGAGTCTTAGGTTATTTACTAAGGCTGAAAAAAACTTCCTGATGTACCAATTAAAATCAAAACGTAAAATTAATTATTACAATGAATTATCAGAATATTCCTTTTATAAAAGTTGATTTTTAAACAAAAAACTATCTTTGTATTATCCAAATTGAACGATTCGAAAAAGAAACCCGCTCAATCTGAGTAAAGTTAATGGCAATTTTCAAAAGTGAAACAGGAAAAATTATGAGAACAGCAACCTTAACAAAACCCGTTTTTATAAATAGCATAATTATAAATTCAATCGCTGTTGTACTTATCTATTTCATACCGGCATTATCGCATCTGCTAAACTTCCCACTCTATCTTATTGAACCTATGCGCCTTATGCTTGTCATTGCGATGGTTCACAGCAATAAACAGAATGCTTTTCTGCTGGCATTGACGTTGCCGTTGTTTTCTTTTGCAATTTCAGCGCATCCGGTTTTTTATAAAATGTTGCTTATTTCAGCAGAATTAACCCTGAATGTATGGTTGTATTACGCGCTGCTTAAGACCTTTAAGAATAATTTCACCGCCTTGCTTTCAAGTATATTGATCAGTAAAGTTGCTTATTATATTTTGAAAGCGGTTTTAATCTACACGCTGTTGCTTGAGCCAGGACTATTTTCTACTCCGGTCTGGATTCAACTACTCACTTCGCTGGTGTTCAGTGCGTATGCCTTTGTTATCTTACGCAGGAAGAACTAAGGGAAAGTAAAAAGTCTAAAGTCTAAAGTAAAAAGTCTAAAGTAAAAAGTAATAAGGCTTTCAGTTTGAAATAGCCTGGCGGGGAAAAAGTAAAAAGTGAAAAGTAAAAAGACTTTCTTTTTGTCGAAGTCAGGTAGGTAAAAAGTCTAAAGTCTAAAGCGATGAGCTGAGCCTGTCTGCATGGTTGCGCTTGCAATCAGGCAGGCGCAGTCGAAGCTTAAAAAGTAAAAAGACTTTCTGTTTGACGCAGTCAGGCGGGCTATATAAAAGCAAGCAGGCAAACACACAAGTATCAGTGAGACCTTGCAGATAAATATTCTGTAATTTTCATTAATAACGTTTCATATTGGAATGGTTTCAGCAGGTAATCGATGCAGCCGGCTTCTGCAAGTTTTTCTTCCAGATCATCAGTAATATATGCTGTTAAAGCAATGACAGGTATATCAGGCCTATAGCTTTTTATGATTTTGGTTGCTTCAAAGCCATTCATATCAGGCATACTAATATCCATCAGCACAATGCCGATATCATTGTTTGATTTACAATATTCAACGGCCTCAATCCCGTTTTTTGCATGTAAAACCTTGTTGAAGTTTCTACCAACAGTTGCCTCCAGCACATAAAAGTTTGAGAAAATATCTTCTGTAATAAGAAGTGTCTGTTTAAACTTTACATCAGTATACATAATAAATATCTATAAATCAACTTACAAGGGGTTAATTACCAAGAGAATAGCAATACAACAGGGATTTTACCGGTAAATTATTTAATTGAAGCAAAGGATAATATTAACTAATCAAAAATATGAAAAAATCAGTTGACTAAAAATTATTCTGATTTTAATTCAGTTACGGTTTCTGCTTTCCCACCCAGGCTTAACCTGACTATGGCAACCAGCATAACAGCAGCGCTGAACCACTGAACAGGAGTCAGTATCTTTCCATGAAAAAAATAGTCGAACATAATAGCAGAAAGCGGGAAGAAAAGTTCGCAAATTGTGGCAACCATTGCTTTAACTTTTCCCAAACCATAATAATAAAGGAATATGGCACCGGATCCGGTTGTAAATGTTATCAATAAGATAATCAGCCAGTTGTTCGGGGTAGCCGCTCTTATACCATATAGGGCTCCTGAAAAAATTACATAAACCAACATAATAAGGGTGGTAAAACCATAGCGAAAAAATGTAGCCGCCTGAAATGAAATGCGATGAAGAACGCCTTTTCCCAGCACTGTAGCAGATCCGAATGCGAAAGCTGCGAATAAAGAATAGGCTGCTGCTGTAGCTGTTTTGGATCCTGTCTGAAAATCAGGTAAACGAAAGCCAAAAGTCAGAAAATAACCTGCAACAATCGCAACACCGGCCCAAAGCAAAAAGTTCTTTTTTAATTTCTCATGTAAAAGCAAAGCAGCCAATGAAATAGCAAATAATGGCTGAAGCTTTTGCAATAAAACAACAATGGTAAGATCGCGGAATTCGACAAGAAAAAGAGCGCGTACAATAGCCATAGTTCCAAGTGCACCGCCCATTAATGCGACCAATATAATATACAAAATCTCTTTCCTGGTAAAACTTTTGATTAATCTGTATTCTTTATAGAGAAACAGGTTCATAATCAAAAACGGGAGCGCATGGAGAATAAAAACGACTAAACCCACATCGAGATTGTAGAGTCTGGGCGTGAGGACAATTCCATCGAGTCCCCAAAGCATGGCAGAAATGGAAATTGCAACAGCGCCCGATATCAGCGAAAGTTTGGATTTTGTCATTTTCTGGCGAGGTAGTTTCGTTGGAGGAGTGCAAAGCTATAAAATATATCCAATGAAAAATGATCAGGCAAGCAGAACATATAATAAGAAGGCAGAACCAGGTTCCTTATTCTGAACCTTTCCAGACTTCCCTGATAACTTTACGGCGAAACTCAAAAATTCGTTCAACACGCTTTCTGACAATCCCAAAGCTTAATAATTCACCTAACTTCCCAAAAGGCAATTCATAGTTTACTATATCATGCATTTCAATTCCACCGGGCACTTCTCTGAAAAAATGCTGGTGATGCCAAAGCCTGAAAGGACCTTTTATCTGGGTATCTACAAAATATGAACCTTCCTTCACCTGTGTAATTTCAGTAATCCAATCGAGCGGTATGTTGAACAGCGGCCTTACTTTATAGCGGATTATCAGACCCTGATACATCGGAGGCACAGGATCGGGGAAGTAAATACGAAAATCCATGTCGGGCGGGGTGATCAAGGACAAATTTGAAGGTTTGGAAAAAAAGCTCCAGCATTCCTGTGGCGAAGCTTTAACAAATTGAGTGGTTTGAAATACAGGCATTTTTTGAGGTATTAATTTAGTTTATCTGGCTGTGAAATTAACCTACCGCCTCTTACTGTCGACCCGATAACGATACCGGAGGCAATAATGACCAGGTTCTTGAATATATATTGCCCCTCAAGGGTCGGGACAAATGGGAAGTGCTTAAACGTAATTTCCGGAAAAAGCAAAAGCGGTGTGAGGGTGCCCAACATTTGCAGAAAAAGCAATAATAATGTTTCCCGCAAAAAAAGCCCTGAAAGAAGCCCCAATCCGATCAAAGTCTCCCAGGTGGCAAGTATAAACATAGCTAAACGACCGTTTATCAGACCAAAGGATAATTTTTCAATGGTTACAGAAGCAATATTTTCGGCAGAACTAACCTCCGGAAAGAACTTCAGCACCCCGTACCAGACAAATATCAGCCCAATACTAAGCCTGAGGATATATATACCATTTTCAGCCATCCAGTTTGTAATTTTAAAATCCACGTTTTCAAAACGGCTATTTTTCGACTTCATTTTTGCTAATATTTGAGTAAATATATAAACACGCCAGACGAAGGTATGTTTATGAATTAACAATTTTGTCTAAACAAATATTTTAACATTTATTTAACATTTTCTTTTTAGATACTTTAATAACTGTATTTCAATTAGTTATAATTAAAAACAAAATAGAAAGATATATTTTGTTTACTCTTTACCTCTTTTCGTTAAACATTCTTTTAAATTTATCGTTAATAATGTCACCAATAAACTAAATCATATTAACCGTAAATTTTAAAATCATGAAAACAAACAGTTTTACCCTCAGTTCAGGTATTTTCCTACTGTTGTTATTACCTGTTATATTGTTTGGCCAGGCCAGACTCCAGGTAATACACAATTCTGCTGATGCTGCCGCCTCTCAGGTAGACGTCTGGCTCAACGACCAGCTTTTACTTGATGACTTTGCATTCCGCACGGCATCACCATTTATTGATGCACCTGCCGGTGTTGATTTTGATGTGACTATCCAACCAGCAAATTCAACCGACACTACCAACGCCCTTGCGCGTTACACTTACAACCTCACCAATGGTGAGACATACGTTCTGGTAGCCAATGGCATTGTAGTTCCTACCGGATACAATCCTCCGACACCGTTTAATATATATGTGTATGCTATGGGCCGCGAAAGCGCTACCAATCCTTCCAATACCGATTTGCTGGTTTTCCATGGTTCAACCGATGCACCTGTTGTTGATGTCGTTGAAGTAGGCGTTGGAGCAGGAACAATAATTAATGATTTTGAATATGGCGAATTCGCAGGATATCTTGAATTACCTACACTTGACTTCAGTCTTCAGGTGCGTGATCAGAGTGGCACATCAACAGTGGCTCAATTTGCAGCCCCGCTCGCAACGCTTGGCCTGAATGGCGCAGCCGCAGTGGTTGTTGCTTCGGGCTTTCTTAACCCGGCCAATAACAACAATGGTGAAGCTTTCGGACTTTATGTTGCCCTTCCTGCAGGAGGCGACCTGGTTGCGCTGCCTTCCGTTCCAATCTCAACCGCACGCTTGCAGGTAATTCATAATTCAGCTGATGCTGCCGCTGCCCAGGTAGATGTGTGGCTCAATGATCAATTGTTATTAGACAACTTCGCATTTCGCACAGCATCACCTTTTATCGACGCACCCGCCGGTGTTGATTTCGATGTTGTAATTCAGCCATCAAACTCAACTGACACAACAAATGCGCTGGCACGTTTTACATACAATTTAGCCGGAGGCAGTAAATATGTGCTTGTCGCCAACGGTATCGTTGTTCCTACAGGATACAACCCTCCTACCCCATTTGATATTTATGTTTACGACATGGGCCGCGAGGCTGCTTCTTCTCCTTCGAATTCGGATGTACTTGTTTTTCATGGTTCTACCGATGCACCCACTGTTGATGTAGTTGAAACCGGCGCCGGTGCAGGAACAATCGTAGATAACCTTTCTTACAGCGAATTTGCTGGTTATCTTGAACTGCCGACTGCCGACTATGTACTTGCCATCCGCGACGAAACCGGCGCAGTGACTGTTGCAGCTTACCAGGCTCCTTTGGCTACCTTAGGTTTACAAGGACAGGCGATGGCGGTTATCGCATCAGGATTTCTCAATCCGGCAGTGAATAATAATGGTGCTGCCTTCGGATTGTATGTTGCCTTACCTTCTGGTGGCGCACTTGTCGAACTTCCTTCTTACACCCCATCAGCAAGAGTTCAGGTGATTCACAATTCTGCCGATGCTGCTGCTGCAGTTGTAGATGTCTGGCT
>JAAXUD010000571.1 GCA_013336205.1 Lentimicrobium sp.
GTGCGGGTTCGTCAGGATTTTTACCTGGTACCTGCCAGACAGGTGTTCCTCCTGAAACAGGGTACAGCCTGATTACGGAAACCGCGAATCCCGATTTTACTTCTTTCACAGATAACAACAATGGGCTGGGGCTGGTCAGAGGAATACAGTATTGTTATATTGTCACTTCCTGGTTTGACGACGGAGCTGAGAGTATTGCTTCAGAGGAATTCTGTGCAAGCCTGAAAAAAGATCTTCCGGTTCTTACAAATGTCAGCATTAATGTAACCTCTGTTGACAACGGAAGCATTTTCATCGCATGGTCAAAGCCCACAGAGCTAGACCTTGTACAAACTCCAGGACCCTTTATTTACAGGCTTTTCAGGTCTGAAGGCTTTACAAATGCCGTTAAACAGCAGATTGCTGAATTTAGCAACCTGAACGACACCCTCTATACCGATACCGGTATGAATACCAAAGATACTGCCTGGACTTATTCTATTGAGTTTATAAACAATACACCCGGTAACACATTCAGCATAGGATTTGCAGTGCCGGCTTCGTCTCCCTTTATCAGGACAACGCCTTCGGATAAAGAAATCAAGCTGTCAATTGTAAGCCAGGTGCCCTGGGTGAACCAGCAATACACAATTTACAGAAAGAACCCCGTTACTATGCTGTTCGATAGTATAGCGACTACAGTACTGGCAGTTTATACTGATACCGGTCTTGTAAACGATCAACAATATTGCTATCTGGTGAGAACTGCAGGAACCTATGGTACGCCCGGTTATGTTGACCCGATTATCAACTATTCGCAGGAAAAGTGTGATACACCGCTCGATAATGTCCCTCCCTGTCCGCCTTTGCTGGCTGTTGAGGTTAACTGCGATGATCAAAGCCTTGCTTTCAGCTGGAATGACATTTCACTCACCTGTGCTCCGGACATTGAAATGTATTATTTGTATCTGAAAGGCAACCCTCATTATCTGATCAGCACTTTTGACCCGTCGGTCACTTCATTTCTTTATCAACCCCCACAAACTATTGCCGGATGTTTTTTTCTGGTCGCTACTGATATAAACGGAAATATTGATACGACAAATTACACCGAGGTATGTGTGAGCATCGACAATTGTCCGAGATACAGACTCCCGAATGTATTTACCCCAAACAATGACACCTACAATGATCTTTTCACGCCTTATCCAGGCTACACTTCGGTTGAAAAAATTGACATTCAGATTTTTAACCGCTGGGGTGTTTTGGTTTTTGAATCAACCGACCCTCAGATAAACTGGGATGGCCGTGATAAAACTTCAAACGCAGCGTGTGCCGATGGTGTATATTTCTATACCTGCGATGTATTTGAAGTGGTTGGTTCGCCTGAGATCCCTGATGATGTAAGGATCCAGAAAAGAACAATTGTCAATAGTGTTCATCTTTTAAGATAGGCGCAAGTTTTGCATAACAAAAAAGGCCACCGTGCGGTGGCCTTTTTTGTTTACTTGCTTTCCGGTATTAGAAAAGTTTTTCAGCAAGGTCAACAACGCGGGCTGAGTAACCCCATTCGTTATCGTACCATGATAAAACTTTAACAGTTCTGCCGTTAACCATAGTGCTGTTTGCGTCAAAAATGGAAGAAGCAGGATTGTGAATAATATCTACAGATACGATTTCGTCTTCTGTATATTCAAGAATGCCTTTCATAGGGCCTTCAGCAGCTTCTTTCATAGCAGCATTAATCTCAGCTTTGGTAACTTCAACTTTAAGATTAACAACAAGGTCTACCAGTGAACCGGTTGGGGTTGGTACCCTTACAGCCATACCATCAAGTTTGCCTTTAAGCTCAGGAATTACGATTCCGACCGCTTTGGCAGCTCCCGTTGTGGTTGGGATCTGAGAAACAGCAGCAGAACGGGCACGGCGCAGATCGCTGTGAGGAGCGTCAAGAATAATCTGATCGTTGGTATAGGAGTGAATGGTGGTCATTAATCCATTCTCAATACCGAATTTATCATTCAGTACCTTAGCAATCGGTGCAAGGCAATTGGTGGTGCAGGATGCATTTGAAATGCACTGATCGGTTTCTTTCAGATCGTGATCGTTTACACCGAGCACAATGGTGCGGTCAATCGCATCTTTGGAAGGTACAGTAAGAATTACCTTTTTGGCTCCGTTTTTCAGGTGATCGCCATAACCACCTTTAGCACTTTCTTTTGAACGAAAAACGCCTGTTGCTTCAACAACCACGTCGGGAGTAACTGCCCAGGGAATTCCGGCAGGGCTGCGTTCAGCACTTACAGGATATTTAACTCCGTTTACAATCAGAGAAGTTTCATCATAATCTACTTTACCGTTGAAACGACCCTGAGTCGAATCATATTTGAGCAAATGGGCCAGAACTTTGGTGTTTGTAAGATCGTTAATTCCTACCACCTCAATGTTGCTTCTTTCGAGCGCAATTTTAAAAACATTTCTTCCGATTCTACCGAATCCGTTGATTGCTAGCTTGATTTTTGACATATTATCGAAATTTTAATTAATGATTTTTCGTAAAAAAAACAGTGCAAAGATAGTGAATTTTATGCTAAAATAAAAAACTAACACATTCGAAAAATTATTGTTAAATAGCTGTTTTTCATTATATTAATGCTAAGATTTATTAAGTTTTTTTTAGAGGTAAACCTGATAGAAAATCCGCAATCGATTGCAGAAACATTATCTTTACTTCCGTAATATTTAAGCATAACAACTTAAGGGAATTCGCATTAAATTTGCATCGATGAAAAATACGCGTAATTTTTGCATAATTGCACACATAGACCACGGCAAGAGTACACTTGCCGACAGGTTACTTGAATTTACAGGAACAATCACAGGGCGTGATATCCAGCGGAGGCA
>JAAXUD010000572.1 GCA_013336205.1 Lentimicrobium sp.
CCTCCTCGGTATAGGTGCTGCTTACCAACAATCCCTCAGAAGTGGAATTTGAACAGGTGTTTTCATTAAAATGCTGAAAAACAGTGTCATTTATCAGGTAGGTATCAACCCTTGTCCAGGTTGAGAACTTTAACAATTGTGCCTGTGTGAGCAGGGTAAAACCGATGCTGAAAACACAGAAGAGTAATTTTCTTTTCATGGTTTAATTTTTTTTGAATGAATACTGATTTTTGAAAAGCAGGATAGCAGATTGTAACAAAATCAAGCATTATGCTCCGGGCTGGCTTAAGAAAAGATCGTCTTCCGGAATGGAAGCACTGCCGTTTAGTGCGACTGAAGCCAGACTAAGTACGAATAAGGGAAGGGAATTTCGGAGGTGGGGTACAGGCAGGCTTCGTAAGGGGTTAAGGTACAAAATATTAACTCATGTTCCAAATATTTTCAGCAGTTTTTTCGTTCAATGGTTAATGATCTGCCGGACAGCTGACTAAAAGTCCGATTGCAACGGATATTGCCGCAACAATTCTTCTTTGCAATGGTTATTTAGTTATAAGCAATTATTATCAGATATTTGCTGAAAAGATACGAATACCGTATGACCAGTCCAATGACCATCACCCCCCTCACCTGTGAATTCCTGGATCCTTTGGCATTAAATCCCGGGGAGCCTCACAGGCATGATCATGAAGAACTATGGATTATCACCCATGGTAATCCAGTTCATTCGGTTGATTTCTCGGAGGAAGCATTACAATCGCCCGTGATTGTTTATGTGGCACAGGGAAAGGTTCACTCCTTTCTGCCCGATGAGCATACCCAGGGCTGGCTGATCCGGTACAAAAGCGATTTTATTCCGCAGAGCAGGTTAAGATTCTATTCGGCTTTTCTCGATAAAGTACACTACCAGCTCAGCAAGGATTACTGCAGCACCACGCTGCAGTCGTTGTGCACCATTATGCTGAAGGAAAACACAGAACTGAACCCTGATTCTGAGGTGTTGAAGCACCTGCTCAGCGCCTTACTGGCAAAACTGGAGACCGATAGTAAACGCGCCTACCTGGACGCAAAAACCTCAAATAATTCAAGGCTGATTACCTTTAATAACTTCCTGAAGATTCTGGAAAACAATTTCAGACGGCCCGAAGGGGCTGATTTTTATGCCGATAAACTGAACATGAGTTCCAGGAATCTTAACCTGATTACCCGGGCAGTGTTCGGGAAAAGTGCAACAGAAATTATCGAGACCCGTAAACTGATGGAAGCCCGCCGTTTGTTGCTCACCACTGAAAAATCGATATCAGAAATCGGGTTTGAGCTGGGCTATAACGAAAAGTCCTATTTTACCAGGGTTTTCAGAAAAAAAACCGGGGTGACCCCCAGCATGTTCCGGGAACAGACTCCTGTATTAATTTCCTGATTGTACCACCACTCTTCCTGAAAGTGTAACCAACCCGGCATGGGGATGGGTTAATTTTGCCCCATCAAAAACAATTAAAAATTAAAAGAAAATGGCAACAACAAAATGGACGATAGATGCGTCGCACTCTGAAATAGCTTTCACTGTTAAACACCTGATGATTACCAATGTAAAAGGAGTTTTTAAAGATTTTAAAGGAACGGTTGAAACCACGCCCTTCGGTTATGCAACTGCCCTGGTAAATGCGGTTATAACACCAGGATCAATAAACACCGGTTCCGACGATCGGGACAACCACCTGAGAAGCCCTGATTTTTTCGACGTAGATAATTTCAGGGAGATGACTTTTAAGTCGGAAGGAATGAAACAGGTGGAGGGAGATCAGTACCTGATGACCGGGGATCTCACCATTAAAGGGGTTTCAAAAACGATTACCCTGAATGTAGAATTCAATGGCCTGATGAAAGATCCCTGGGGCAATGAAAAAGCCGGGTTCAGCCTGAGTGGTAAAATTAACCGGAAAGACTGGGGTCTTAACTGGAATGCGGCCCTGGAAGCCGGTGGGGTTTTGGTTGGTGAGGAAGTGAAAATCACTGCTGAGATCCAACTATTGAAAATGGCAGAATAATTTGAGAATATTGCTCAGAGATGATACGCAGGGACTTTCTGAAATCGATGCTTTTATTACCTGCCGTGGGTTATGCTATGAAACTGAATGCACTTACCAATTTTACTGAGTCGCTGAACAGCACGGGCAGAATGCCTGTGTTGTTTCTGGGTCATGGCAGCCCCATGAATGCCATTGAGCTGAATGAGTTCTCAAGGGGCTGGCGCAAAATAGGCGAAAGCCTGCCGGTGCCCACTGCCATTTTGTGCATTTCAGCGCACTGGGAAACAAAGGGAACGTTTGTTACTGCTATGGAAAGGCCGCGTACCATTCACGACTTTGGCGGTTTTCCGCAGGCATTGTTCGATGTGCAGTATCCTGCACCGGGAAGTCCGGAGCTGGCGCTTGAAACACAACGAAAGCTGAAGATGACTGAGGCGGGCCTGGACGAATCGTGGGGTCTTGACCATGGGGCATGGAGTGTGATCAAACACCTTTACCCTGAAGCCAATATTCCGGTAATACAACTGAGCCTTGACTACAGCAAATCTCCGCAATATCATTACGAACTGGCCGGGGAGCTGGCTGCCCTGCGCGAAAAGGGCATACTGATCGTCGGCAGTGGCAACATGGTTCATAACCTGCGTACCATCGACTGGCGAAATCCGGATTCGGGCTTTGACTGGGCACTTGAAGCCGACACACAAATGCGCGAATGGATAGCAGCGCGGAATCACCAGGCACTTATAAATTACGAAAAAGGAGGGAAGGCATTCAGTATGTCCATCCCAACGCCGGAACATTACCTGCCATTGCTTTATACGCTGGGTCTGCAGAGCAAAAATGA
>JAAXUD010000110.1 GCA_013336205.1 Lentimicrobium sp.
CAATGAAGTTAAACAATCTGTGGTTTCCGGCCCGCCGGAATGGTCAAAAGATGTAATCTGGTATCAGATATTTGTAGAACGCTTCAACAATGGCGACACAACCAACGATCCGACCATTAAATCAATATCTACACCCACAGCCTCGTTTCCTGTGCCTGATAACTGGGCAATCACGCCCTGGACTTCCGATTGGTACGCGCAGGAAGAATGGGCCGGTGCCACCGGTCTCGGATTAAGAGAAACTATGCAGCACCGCCGTTATGGAGGTGACCTCCAGGGGATTCTGAATAAACTTGATTACCTGTCTGAGTTGGGGATAACAGCCATCTATCTTAACCCTATCAACGATGCGCCCTCACTGCATAAATACGATGCCCGAAATTACCATCATATTGACATAAATTTCGGACCGGATCCGGAAGGCGACCTTGCCATCATGGCAACAGAGAACCCTGCCGACCCTAAAACATGGAAATGGACATCTGCTGACAAACTTTTTCTTAAATTGGTAGATGAGCTTCATAAGCGTGGAATAAAAGTAATTGTAGATTACTCATGGAACCATACCGGCGTCCAGTTCTGGGCATGGCAGGATCTGATTTTAAACCAGGAGAAATCGCAATACAAAGACTGGTATGAAGTACTTTCCTTTGACAATCCGTCAACACCTGAGAATGAATTCAGCTACAAAGGCTGGCTTAACATTATGAGCCTTCCTGAATTAAGAAAGATTAATGTTGAGGGTGAACGCGTATCGGGCCATCCTTACGAAGGAAATATAAACGATGGTGCCAAACAACATATATTCGAAGTCAGCCAACGCTGGCTTGCTCCTGAGGGTGATCTGACCAAAGGAATTGACGGTTACCGGCTTGATGTAGCAGACCAGGTTCCTATGGGCTTCTGGCGCGATTACAGGACTTTTGTAAAATCAGTAAATCCGGAGGCCTATCTTGTTGGTGAAATCTGGTGGGAAAAATGGCCGGATAAGCTGATGAATCCCGTTCCTTACACCAATGATGAGGTTTTCGATGCAGTTATGTTTTACCAGGCCTACCGGCCGGCGAGGGGCTTTTTTGCGCAGGCAGAACCAGTTGCTGATGCGAAACAACTGGCCGATAGTCTGAAAAAGGAATGGAACCGGCTGGAAGAGCCATTCAGGTATGCTATGATGAATGTAAGTGCAACCCATGACAGTCCAAGATTACTGTCATGCTTTGCCAATAAAGGAAAATACAAATTTCACGCTTCTGCACATGAAGATACAGCTTACATCAGTGGCAAGCCTGATCAGGAAACCTATACGCGTGTTAAACTTTACCTTGCCCATCAGTTTACCAGTATCGGCAACCCTCATATCTGGAATGGAGATGAATTCGGTATGTGGGGTGGTGATGATCCTGACGAGCGGAAACCCCTCTGGTGGAAAGAGATGAAGTTCTCTCCGGAATCACGATCCAATATTAAACCCGGGCCAAAAACATTTGACAGTGTTCACTTTAATCAGGAAATGTTTGACTATTATAAGCTTTTGATAAAAATCAGGAAAGAAAACAAAGTACTTTCTGATGGCAGATTAGAATTCATAAAGGCAGAAGGCAATATTTTGATTTATCGGCGCTTTAACGACACCGATGCAATCATAAGCATGTTTAACACCGGACCCGATCCGGTTAAAACAGATCTTTACGGAGGTAAGAATTTTATTAATCTGCTAACAGGAGAAACGGAACAGGCAGGTATTATAGAAATTCCTGCAATGACAGCCCTCATCTTAAAATTGAACAATTAAATTAAGGAACCCATAATTGGGTAATTTTTGTATCATTTTGTTCCTCTTTTGATAGTAAAACCTGATTTTTTCGAGTACAATGAAGTCAAAATATCAGCACTTATACATCAAACAGGTACGCTGGATAACTTTTTACAGGCACTTATTCATTTGCCAAGCGAAGCCCTTAATTTTGCTGCATCTTTGTATGGTCTTATATTTATAGTTATAAGCTAAGGGCATCCCGGCCCCTTGGCAGTTATGAATCCCACCTAATTAAGATGTCGTTAGAAAACCTGCTTATCCCGGCAGGTTTTTTTTATGCAAAAAAAAAGCGGCATCAACAGATACCGCTTTTTTTTTTGCAATTTAAAACTCTATTTGATTTTGTTTGGTTTTTCGAGTCCGTAACCATGTTTACGGTCAACCGCTTTCAACACAAATGCCAGGATAAAGGCAAGAACACCAAATCCTGCAAAAATAAGTTCAGGAACTAAATAATCGTACTTAACGCCTTCGACTCCTGCAGCTATTTTCTCAGAAACTCCGGGATTGGAGGCAGTCAATGCCCAGCCAATCAGGATGGGAACAGCAAGCAGACCAATATTCTGAATCCAGAAAATGGCACCGTAGGCAGAACCTAAATATCTTTCTTCAACAATTTTTGGGAGTGAAGGCCACATAGAGGCAGGAACCAATGAAAATGCAGTACCCAAAATAACGATGGTTCCAATTGCTGTTACCACGCCGAATGATTCGGCCGGAACCAGTGCGAAAATGAGGTGAGAAACAGTAAGGAGAACGGCACCGAAAATCATCATTGTTGCACCTTTTCCTTTGATATCAAGAAAATAGCCAATAAAAGGGGTTAAAATCATGGCACCAATCGGGAAATATGAAAAATAAGCCGCCGCAGTTTTTACATCAACACTTAACTTAGAGGCAAGCATATCTGTAGCAAATTTCTGGAATGGGAAGATTGCTGAATAAAATAATACGCAAAGTCCGGCTATGGCGAGAAATCCAGGATTTGTAAAAATCTTTTTGATGTCGCTGATTTTAAACTCGTCTTCAGGGCTAACCTCCAGTTTATCCACACCCATTTGTTTGTCGAGTTTGCGATCCATGAATGTGTAGATAAAAAAGGTAATAAATCCTACACAAAGAAAAGCAAGACCCATAAAAACCGAATTGGAAACACCACCATTTTCAGCAAAAACCGGTGTTAAACGAAATACAGCAAAAACACCAAGACGGGCGACTGCCATTTCAAGGCCCATTGCCAATGCCATTTCTTTTCCTTTAAACCACTTTACAATGGTTTTAGAAACAGTTATACCAGCCATTTCAACGCCAACACCAAAGATTGAAAATCCAAAGAAAGCCAGTTTGGCAGAAGATGGCACCCAGGTAAGAAAAGAATCTAACCAAATAGCCAAACCAGTACCCTGAAAGCCAGGAGTTAATGCATAAAACTTTAATGCTGCACCAATAACCATTGTTAAACCAGCAGTTATCAATGTAAAACGGATCCCCATTTTATCAAGGATAATACCGGAAAAAATCAGGAAAAAAGCGAAAACATTCAGAAAAAACTCAGAACCACCCAGCATTCCAAATACTTCCGGAGTCCATTTGTATTGAGTTTCCAGCATAGTCTGCAATGGAGCAACTACATCAACAAAGAAATAGGCAAAAAACATTGTTGATGAAATCAAAATCAATGCAATCCACCTGGCAGTTTTTGACTCATTAAGCAGAGCCGCAGTCTTTTCTTTCATAAAGATTTGTTTAAATTAGATGATTATTCCGGATAATATGCTCCTCATGCGTTAAAACACTTATTAGATAAGCCGCCATTTTAAAGCCTGCCAAATGTACTTAAATTTTTAAATTACCGACAGCTAAGCCGGTTAAAATCTATTGAAGTGTTATCAACAATCCAACAACCTATAATTAACAATGAAATAACACACCCTTTACAACGATAATTCATATTTTTGCACCCATACAGATCGCTTCTCAATTTAAAATTAACCTGAATTATATGCCAATCCACATTAATAAGAGCGTACTCATAGCAACAATTGTTTCTCTGATATTTTCCACGTTCGCCCAGGCACAAACAGCCAGTAAAGACATAAGCATCAATCAAAAAAGCCGGCCAAAAAACATTATTCTGTTGATTGGTGATGGCATGGGCCTGGCCCAGATGTATGCTGCTTTAACAGCCACACAGGACAATCTAAGGATGACAAATTGCCCCAACATAGCATTGGTGAAGACATTTTCCGATAGCGACTATATAACTGATTCTGCTGCTGCCGGAACTGCTATTGCTACAGGGAATAAAACCACCAATGGAATGATCGGAATGCTTCCCGATAAAACACCCGTCACCAGTATTCTGAAATATGCCGAGAATCATGGACTTGCAACCGGGCTGGTAACTACCTGCGACATAACACACGCAACGCCGGCTGCATTTATTGCGAATGTTGAAAACCGGAAAATGGCTCAGGAAATCGCCTTACAATTCCTTTATACTGATATCGATGTTTTTATCGGTGGCGGATACGACAACTTCACCAAAAGAGCCGACAGCCTTAACCTGATTGACAGTTTATTGGTCCGGAATTATCAGATTGCCACCACAATTTCGGAAATGAATGCCATAAATCGAGGCAAACTGGCTGCATTGCTTTATCCAAAACATCCATCCAAAATGTCAGAAGGCAGAGGCGACATGCTACCCGTTTCTACTGCAAAAGCACTGGAATTGCTAAGTAAAAATGAGAATGGCTTTTTTCTGATGGTAGAAGGATCGCAAATTGACTGGGGCGGTCATGACAATGACCTGGATTATATTCTTAATGAAACCATTGATTTTGACAAAGCGTGCGGAATCGCGCTTGATTTTGCTGAAAAAAATGGAGAAACGCTCATAATTATTACAGCAGATCATGAAACCGGTGGTCTAAGTCTACCTGGAGGCGAACTTAAATCAGGCAAACCTGAAGGCAAATTTTCAACCGGTGATCATTCCGCAATTCCTGTTCCGCTATACGCCAAAGGCCCCGGAGGCGATCAGTTTGACGGACTTATCGACAATACCGACATTTTCAAAAT
Organism: Lentimicrobium sp.; assembly: GCA_013336205.1. GTDB lineage: Bacteria > Bacteroidota > Bacteroidia > Bacteroidales > Lentimicrobiaceae > Lentimicrobium. Next base: position 4,901 of record JAAXUD010000110.1, read on the forward strand.
TATGTACCGCCTATTTGGGTTTGAAGTAATTAAAGAATGAGTCCACTCCGAAAACTATTTATTTTGACACCAAAGCACCAAAACACTAAAACTCACTAATGTTATTTTATTGATATACAATATTTTGTGTATCCCGATAGCTACGGGGATGGTGTCCTGGGTTCTTGGCGACTGATTTTCTTTTTTGACTTTTAGGAGCAGGCTCAAAGAATAGATTATTCAATTTTTCACACAAGTAACAAACCATAATTAAACCTTATGATTATCGTAACCGGAGCTGCAGGCTTTATTGGAAGCTGCCTGATAAAAGGACTTCTTGAAAAAGGATTTACCAATATTATTGCTGTTGATGATTTTTCGAAAACAGAAAAAGATGGGAACCTTGAAGGAAAACTTATTAGTGAGAAAATTGAAAGATCCGAATTTCTGCATTGGCTGGATAGAAATGGACACAAAGTGAAGTTTATTTTCCACATTGGAGCCAGAACTGACACTACAGAATTCAACATGGCCATTTTTGATGAACTCAATTTAGGCTATTCTCAGAAAATCTGGGACCTGGCTACATTATTTCAGATTCCGGTCGTTTATGCTTCCTCAGCGGCTACCTATGGCATGGGCGAACTGGGGTATAATGATGATCATGATGTCGTTGAAAGTCTTCAACCATTAAATCCATACGGCGTTTCAAAAAATGAATTTGACAAGTGGGTACTAAAGCAGGATGCGACGCCCCCATTCTGGGCTGGCATGAAGTTTTTCAATGTTTACGGGCCAAACGAATACCACAAGGGCAGAATGGCTTCAGTGATTTTTCATGCAGACAGGCAGATTAAAGAAACCGGAAAAGTAAAATTATTCCGTTCACACCGGCCCGATTTTGAGGATGGCAAACAGTTGCGCGACTTTGTTTATGTGAAGGATGTTGTGTCTGTGCTCATTTTCATGATGGAGAATGAACCAGAACCAGGTTTATATAACCTCGGAACCGGGAAAGCCCGATCATTTGTTGATCTCGCCCTGGCAACATTTGCAGCAGCAGGTAAAGAAGCGACTATTGAATTTATTGATACGCCGGCTGATATCCGCGATAAATATCAATACTTTACAGAAGCCAATATGACAAAACTCAGGCAGGCTGGCTATGTTAATGAATTTACTTCGCTGGAAGCAGGTGTAAAGGATTATGTTGCCAATTATCTGGCATCAGGCAAATATTCCTGATTAATCAAGTTCTTCTTTAAGTCCGTTAAGAAAACTCTTTATATTCTGAAGATTTCTGACAATCAGCGCATGGTCGGTGGTCTCTCCGGGATTGGCTTTTAACTTCTCCCTGGCACCCTGCAGGGTGAATCCCCGCTCTTTTACCAGGTGAAAGATAATGTGAAAATTATCGAGATCCTGTTTTGTAAAAAACCGGTTTCCTTTCTTATTGCGGTAAGGTTTAATGATATCAAATTCCTTTTCCCAGAAACGGATCAGCGATTGATTCACACCAAACATGTCGGCGACCTCACCGATCCTGTAATAAACTTTTTCTATTTCTCTCTTTTTAACAGGCATATGGGAAGCATCAATCCAGGGTTTGCGAAGGTCGTTGCGAAAGCTCAATCATGGTTTCATATTCTTCAGGGGTAATATCATTGAAGAAGAAGTTAATCGGATCAATCGCCTTTCCTGCCTTCCGGACTTCATAATGAAGGTGCGGTGAGGTCGATTTTCCGGTGTTGCCTACATGTCCGATAACGTGACCTCGCTTTACTTTTTCACCCCGGCGGACATTCATTTTTGACAAATGCGCATAAACTGTTTCGTAGCCAAACCCATGATTAATGGTAATGCAATTTCCATAACCACCACGAGAACGCTCAACCATTGTAACAACGCCATCACCGGTTGCATAGATGTCTGTACCGACTGTTGCCGTGAAATCAATGCCTTCGTGAAATTTGGTAACTTTATAAAACGGATCGGTTCTATAACCAAAATAGGAACCAATGCGCCGCAGGTCTTTGTTGGAGACAGGCTGAATGGCCGGTATTGATGCCAGAAGATCTTCCTTCCGCTTGGCCAGTGAAAAAACCTCATCAAATGATTTAGACTGCACATACAACTGACTTGTAATCAAATCAAGTTTTTGCGTTGTATTGGTCACAATTTCCGAATTCCGGAATCCTTCAAATTTTGAATAACGGTCAGCGCCACCAAAACCGGCCTTCCGGACTGAAGAAGGGATTGGTTCTGATTCAAATATTACCCGGTAAATATTATCATCCCTGTCCTGCAGATCTGTCACAACTTTTTGAACCTGTTCAAGCCTGTCGTTCAGAATCTTAAACTGTAATTCATATTGTTCAATTTCACGCTGAAGCATTCTTTCTTTCGGCGATTCAATAAAATTATAAGCCATTACCAATACGGCTGTAGCAAATACAAGACCGCTGGCCAGCACATAAAGCACGCGGGTAACTTTCTGTTTAAGTGTTACCTGAACCTTCTCAATCTTGAGTGACTTGGTATTAAAATGGTATCTTATCTTTGCCATCCAATGCGTAAAATCATTTTCAATAAAAAAACAGCCCTATATTACAAATCACAATCCGCATAATACTTTTAAACAATTGATCTTGTGTTCATTGACGAAAAATAAAACAAGTCAATTCACAAATAAAATCAAAGGACTGCGCCTATACGCCTTTGTATCAGACAAAATATTAACGGACAATTATAAAGGGTGACGACAAAATTAACATTTTCAACTAAATTTGCAAGCCCTTAACAAGTTAAAAAATCTAAAATCAGCTAAGTGCTGAAAGTAATAAACAACTGCATATGAACGCACAAGAAATC
>JAAXUD010000573.1 GCA_013336205.1 Lentimicrobium sp.
AATCAGGATTCCGGCTCAAAGTAGCTTCTGCCTTCAGTGAAAGCCATAAATAGGAGTTTGTAAACGTGCAGGAAAGATGGGTCGCATTTCAGATCAGAATACTACATCGTAAAATGATTTAAGCTGACTATTCACGGTGAAACCATTGTATTAAGGAGGATTTTCGGTGAAGAATATGACAGATATGAAAGATCTGTAAATGAGATGTTTCCGTTTCCCCGAAACATTTTCAGGATCTCTTCAACATCTTCGCTTCAGTAATTTCAGCGAGGCCGTCTTTATCACCAGAGATGATCACCAATTACGTGATGTCGGGTCTTTTCAGTTAAATAGTTTTCACCCCTGCTAATTCTACTGTGCGCACAATGATTTTACCGCTTTAGCAGTAAATAAATTAATTTTAACGATAGCCAAGGATCTTTGCAGTAATATTTACCGCCATAACAGTAAATATATGCCAAATGATTGTAGTTTTAAATATAATTGACTAAATTTACCGCTATAACAGTAAAAAATGATCAAGTCTCAAGAATTGGCAGATGTAATCAGGATGCATCGAAAGGCAGCTAAACTAAGTCGTGACAAATTAGCAGAAATGTCAGGAGTTGGTAAAACCGTGATCTATGACATTGAAAAGGGGAAGGAAACCATTCAATTGGATACCTTGCGAAAGGTACTTGGTGTATTGAACATCAAAATAGAATTAACCAGCCCGCTGATGAACAATATTGGAACCATAAAAAATGAGAAAAGCTAAGATATATGTTAAAGGAATTGAAGCTGGAACTTTGACCGAGGTACGACAGCGGAAAGAGTATTTATTTGAATACCTTGACGGGTATGAAGGTCTTGAAGTATCAAGAACAATGCCCAAAAATATTAAGGTTTATAAGTTTGATAGGTTTCCGCCATTTTTCGAAGGATTATTACCTGAGGGTATCCAACTGGAAGGGTTGTTAAAAATCAGTAAAGTCGATAAAATGGATTTTTTCTCACAATTAATTGCAGTTGGCGATGACATGGTTGGTGCTGTTACAGTAAAAGAAATTGTAGAATGAACCTTTGCCCAATAACATATTCACCCTGTGGTGAAAAGCGTTACAGCGAAGCAGGTCTTAAGCTCCTTGGAAATGGACTGAAGAGACTGAAAGACCTTGAATACACCGCTGAAGAACAACGTAAAGAGGCTTTCAATCGTGCAGCCAAAATGTCGGTTCAGGGAGTCCAGCCTAAATTAAGTGTGGTACTAAGCATCAAAGATGAAAAATTCATTATTGTAGATAAAGGCGGTAGATACATACTTAAGCCTCAACATCAATTATTTACTCAGTTGCCAGAGAATGAAGACCTTACAATGAGGCTTGCAAATGAGATCGGTTTGGAAATACCTATCCATGGTTTATTATGGTCAAAGGATAACACATTGACATATTTCATCAAACGTTTTGACAGGAGGGGACAGAATGATAAAGTTCCTGTTGAAGATTTTGCTCAATTGGCTGGTTTAAGCAGAGATACGAAATATGATTATAGCATGGAAAGGATCGTTACGTTGATCGATTATTATTGCACATTCCCTGCCATTGAGAAAGTAAAATTGTTTAAACTGGTACTATTCAACTATTTAATCGGCAATGAAGATTCGCATCTTAAAAACTTTTCAATTATTACCGTTGATAATCAGGTAAAGTTATCTCCCTGTTACGATTTAGTTAATTCCACTATAGTATTAAAAAAACAAGATGAAGAAATTGCTTTGCCTTTGAAAGGTAAGAAAAGACATTTAACTCGTAATATTTTGGTTGATTACTTTGGGATAGAAAGATGCGGACTTACTGCAAAGAGCATTGAAAATGTTCTGGAGACAATTTCTGTTTCAATTCCTAAATTGAAAAATTTGATCGATATCAGTTTCTTATCAAAAGAGATGAAAGTCAAATATCTCGACCTACTTGATGGAAGGCTGACTACCTTGAAAATAAGTTAACCACACCCCGGGTTCTTCTCACCACGACTGAGAAAATCAAAATCGTTACAGCTCCCGGATTACATGTCCAATATTTCAATAAAAATGGACATGTCGTCAAAACATGTCCATTTTTATACTGAACCAGGGTTTCAATCCGTTGTTGTTCTTTGGTTAAATCTGCCCCTTATATTTCGGGTCAAAATCTACCATCCATTCAATACCGTATTTGTCTCTGAACATTCCGAAATAGGAACCCCAGGGACTGTCAGAAATGGGCATTTCAACTGATCCGCCTGCTGAAAGTCCGTTAAATAATCTGTCAGCTTCTTCTTTGCTTTCTGCACTTATTGAAATTTTACTTCTGTTTTCGTTTTCGTTGACTCGTCCCATCATTTCCGGAACGTCATTTGCCATCAGAACGTTTTTGCCAATAGGCAAAGCGATATGCATAATTTTATTTGCCTCATTTTCTGCTACCTGGAATTCAGGACTTGCCATGTCTTTGAAACGCATGATCATTGCGAACTCTCCGCCAAAAACTGATTTGTAGAATGTAAATGCTTCCTCCGCATTTCCATTAAAGTTGATATGAGGATTTATCAGTGCCATATTGTCTAGCTTATTTTAATCGTTCTATTTTTTTTGTTTAATCAAACTTTGTTGTTCTACGCTTGTTGCGGAAATTTTGTAATGTCCATATAGAAAATCTCCCAGGTATGTCCGTCGAAATCTTCAATGGTTCGTAGTTGCATAAAGCCATAATCTTTCATTTCGGTTGGTTCTGTTCCACCGGCATCGAGTCCATTAGTCATTATGGTATTCACTTCGTTAATGCTGTCAACCGATAATGAAAAAATTCCTGCTACATTTGATTTGGTGTCTGCCAATGGTTTTG
>JAAXUD010000111.1 GCA_013336205.1 Lentimicrobium sp.
CAACCAGTGGACTGGATGCCGTATTTGTTGATGATATTTTCTTCCCAAGCGGAAATGCAGGTGGAAGCGGTACTGAGTTAACTGCAAATGCCTTTGCACATCCTTCACAAATGTGTATTGGTGGAACTGCAAAACTATTTGCTTTTGCTACCAATGCTTCAGGCGATGTTACCTATGTATGGACTCCTGCCGAAGTATTGAACAATGCACAGGTTTATAACCCGGTTGCTACCCTTACCGAAACAACTACATTCGATCTGACTGTAAATTACTTAATGAATTCGGCCAGTACCCAGGTAACTGTTGAAGTTATACCTTTACCTGAAACTCCGGTTATCGAGCAGAACCTGAATCAGTTGATTTCAAGCGCAACCGAAGGCAACCAGTGGTATAACCGCGAAGGCCCGATCGAAGGTGCCGTTGATCAGATTTTCGAACCACTCGTATCAGATTTTTATCATGTAATGGTAAGTTCTGCTGCTGGTTGCGATTCTGAACCTTCCAACGAAATCTATATGACAGTTGTTGGCGTTGAAAACTTAACAGCTGAAAACTCGCTGACTATTTATCCTAACCCATTCCGCACCGACCTGCACATCAGCTACAACCTGGAAAAAAATGGTCCGGTCAGAATCAGCCTTCTCAACCTTTTAGGTCAGGAAACCGTTCTTCTGGCTGACTATCAGCAAATTCAGGCTGGCAGCCATTCCATTACCGTTACCCCTGCCAACCTTAAAGCCGGTATCTATTTCATCAGGCTGCAGTCAGGTGACTTTACTACCGTTCGCAAAATAGTTTTATCAGAATAATCACTTAAACAACAGATCGATGCGTTTAACAAAATATATTGCTATACTGCTCTTGTTTGCAGGTGTATTGTCAGCAGGTGCCCAAAACTGGGTAGGGATTCATTCCAACCTTCCGGCTGCTGCCCAGACTACCCTGGTATCAGGTTCACCTGATGTCTCTGTAATCGCTGTAAGCATCCAGGGTTTTACCCTTAACCCGGTTGTGACTCCACGAGGAGAAGCCTTTACCATTAGTGTAGAAGGTGCAACTCCATTACTGGAAAAAGGAATGCCTGACCTTCCAAAACTGGCTGCTTCGGTTATAATTCCCGATCAGGACCGTATGGAAGTCAGGGTTGTTTCTTCAGAATATATCGATTACCCGTTTATGGAGATTGCCCCTTCAAAAGGTAATTTCACCAGGGATATCGATCCTGCAAGCGTGCCCTATGAATATGGCAGAGCTTACACCCGTGATGAGTTCTTCCCTTCATTGCAGGCCAGTTTACGCGAGCCTTACATTCTCCGCGATTATCGCGGTCAAACCGTTGTTGTAAATCCATTTGCATACAACCCTGTTACCAAAACCCTCAGGGTTTACCATACAATAACCCTTGAAGTCGTAAGTGCAGGCACTTCTACCAACAATATCATTGCCCGTGATGAAGCCCCGCAAAGTGTTGATGCCGACTACAGTCAGTTATACAACAGGCACTTCCTCAATGCAGATAACAGCAGCAGGTACACCCCGCTCGAAGAACAGGGAAACATGCTTATTATCAGCTACGGTCCGTTTATGGCAGAGATGGAAGATTTTGTCAACTGGAAACGCACCATCGGTATGGCTACTGAAATAGTGGATGTTGCAACTGTTGGCGCCACCGCCGCTGCAATTAAAACTTATGTTGCAGATTATTATGCTACCAACGGCTTAACCTACCTGTTGCTGATCGGCGATCAGGCCCAGGTGCCGACTGTAACTTCCGGCTCTATTGGCGGTCCGTCAGATCATGCTTATGGCTATTTATCCGGAAACGATCACTATCCTGAAATTTTTGTGGGACGATTCTCTGCAGAAAATGCAACACAGGTTGCAACACAGGTACAGCGCACGCTTGAGTACGAACAAAACCCTGATGTCAGTGTTGACTGGTTTTCCACAGGTTTTGGAATCGGTTCAGCTGAAGGCCCGGGCGATGACAATGAATACGATTGGCAGCACATGCGCAATATACGTACCGACCTGGTTGGATACACATTTACTTCTATCGGTGAATTATACGACGGAAGCCAGGGTGGCGAAGACCTGCCGGGAAATCCAAATTCTACCTCTGTTGCTAATGAAGTAAATGCTGGTCGTGCAATCATAAATTATGTGGGTCATGGAAGTCAGAACTCATGGTCAACTACCGGCTTTTCCAGCAGCGGCGTTAACGGGCTCAGCAATAACCACAAGTGGCCTTTCATCTTTTCAGTTGCCTGCGTAAACGGAGATTTCCTTAATGGTACCTGTTTTGCGGAATCCTGGCTCAGGGCAACCAATGCCAATGGACCTACCGGTGCTGTTGCAACATTGATGTCAACCATCAACCAAAGCTGGAACCCTCCTATGGAAGGCCAGGATCATATGAACGATATTCTTGTTGAAAGCTACAGCGATAACATCAAAAGAACTTTTGGCGGCGTTTCCATGAATGGTTGTATGAAAATGAACGACACCTATGGTTCTGGTGGTGATGAAATGACCGATACCTGGCTTATTTTTGGTGACCCATCGCTTATGTTACGCACCGCGTTGCCAGGCAGCCTGGCTGTTAGTCATGAACCGGTGGCATTTATCGGGTCAAGCCAATTTGTAGTGAATTGTGCAGTAGAAAATGCATTTGCCTGTCTTACCATCGATGGACAAATTATTGGAACAGCTTCTGTCAGCGGCGGTTCTGCCATTATCGAAATCCCGACACTTAACAATGTTGGAACAATGAAACTGGCAGTCACAGCATTCAACTACCTGCCTTATATCACTGATATAGACATTCTTCCGCTGGAAGGCCCCTACGTGGTTTACAACAGCGCCGGTATCAATGATGTCAGTGGAAACAACAATCAGCAACTCGACTACAATGAGTCTGTAGCACTTACTTTAGGGCTTAAGAATGTTGGCACAGCGGATGTGGCTGATCTCACAGTCACCATCAGCAGCAGCAACGAATTCATTACCTTAACCGATGCGACAGAGCTGTATGCAGGGATTGCCGCAGGCGACACCCTGGCTATTGCTGACGGATTTTCTTTCAGCGTAAGCAGTGATGTACCTGATGGACATGCCGTTCTTTTTAACTATACAGCTATTTCAGGAACAGAACAATGGAATGGCAGTTTTACGGTTATCGCTCATTCTGTTGTACTCGACTTTGCCGGTGCAACTATTACTGATGAGCAAGGCAACAACAATGGCAAGGCCGATCCGGGTGAAACCTTCCAGTTCCACCTTTCCGTGATCAACAATGGAAGTGCTCCTGCTTACAATGTAAACGGTGTTCTTGAAACAGCAGATCCTTACCTGGTTATTAATGTTGACAGCATGGCTTACAATACTGTCAATGGCCAGCAAACAGCCATTGCAACCTACACTGTTACATCATTGCCGTCAACCCCAACTGGTCATATTGCTGAGTTTACCTTTAATATGGCCGCCGATGGAGGATTTGAAGCCTCAGCACCAATCACTACTATTATAGGTCAGATTCCTGTTCTGATCATTGATATTGATGGTAATCATAATTCAGGCCCGGCAATTCAGAGTTGCCTGACCAATTTGTCAGTCTCTTCAGAATATGTTACCGCTTTCCCTGATGTTCTTGGGCCTTACCAGTCTGTTTTTGTTTGCCTCGGCACTTATCCAAACAATGTCGTATTGACTGATGGACAAGGTCAGGCACTGGCCGGCTTCCTGAATGCCAATGGAAAGGTGTATATGGAAGGTGGTGACACCTGGGCCTACAACACCCCCACTTTGGCGCACCCGATGTTTATGATCGATGGTGATGGCGACGGATCGGGCGACATCAGTACATTGAGAGGTATGGACGAAACATTCACAGATGGTATGTCGTTCAGTTTCTCCGGAGATAACAGTTACATTGATCGCCTGCTCCCATTGCAGACGGCCACACCGGTTTTCAAAAACTTATCTCCTGCTTATTTTGCAGCCATCGCTTATGATGGTGGAACCTATAAAACAATAGGATCTTCCTTTGAATTCGGAGGACTTCAGGATGGCAGCAACCGCTCGGTAAAAGACTCACTGATGCTAAGCTATATAGAATTCTTCGGTATTTCAGGTGCTGCACCTTTGCTTGCTAATTTTCTTGCCTCTGATGTTCAGGTCTGTGAAAATGAAGAAGTAATTTTCACAGATTTCTCAGCAGGTCCTGTTGCTTCCTGGGAATGGAGTTTTCCTGGCGGAAATCCTGCAACTTCAACCGAACAGAATCCGGTTGTTGCTTACGCAGAACCCGGTATCTACGATGTAACCCTTACGGTCAGCGATGGTGTCAATACCAATACTGTTGTAAAAAGCGCTTACATAACAGTGGATTATTGCATGGGAATTAACGATCCTGAGAACCGGAATTCGGTGAAAGTTTACCCGAATCCTTCCGAAGGAAAGTTTATGATTGAAACCGGCAATATTGAAGGCAACTCAATCATCAGACTAACAAATACTTCAGGACTGGAAATATATACTGAAGATATTTCCGGCAGGGGAATTACAAGTCTTGATCTTCCTGGTCTGAAATCGGGTGTTTATATTCTTTCCTTTGAAAATGACAATTTCACGCGATTCTTTAAAATAATTATACGTTAATTCAACCAATTTTTATTAAAAAGGGCGGGTTTTCCGCCCTTTTTTTATGATACTTCTTCTTGTTTTGTCCGATTGACAAGGTGTTTAATGTTTTTAAAATTTTTTAGAATTATTAGGTAAAATCGTACCTGATTTGTTATTATTTTTGTTGCATCTGAGATCATAGATACATAGAGATACTTAGTACTAATATTTTTATTCACAATTATTTATAAACCGATGAACGACACAAATAGTATGATCAAAATTGGGGTTTTCTATGATGGCAATTATTTTCTTCATGTAAGTAATTATTACTACTATGAACATGAGCGCAATGCAAGGATAAGCATCGAAGGATTGCATAACTTCGTTAAAAACCGTGTCTCAAAAGAAGAGGGTATTGACATTAAATTATGCCACATAGTTGATTCTCATTATTTCCGGGGAAGACTCAGTGCATTTGAAGCACAGAGCAGCGAAAACAAACTTTACGCAGAAAGGATTTTTGACGATATCCTGATGGGCGAAAAAGTTATTACACATTATCTGCCACTGCGCATGCGCGGAGGCAAACGAGAAGAAAAAGGGATTGATGTATGGCTGGCACTCGAAGCTTATGAACTTACCGTTTTTAAGAAATTTGATGTTCTGGTCCTGATCGCGTCTGATGGAGATTATGTACCTCTTGTAAGAAAGCTCAATACATTGGGCACAAGGGTTATGTTGCTCAGCTGGGATTTCAGATATCAGGATATGAACGGCCGTGAAAGTGTAACCCGAACCTCACAGGAATTGCTGGAAGAAGTCACTTACCCTGTTGCAATGCACGAAATTATTGACAATCGTTTAAATAAAAACGACTCAGTTATTTCAAACCTTTTTGACAAACAGGATGAGAACCGTGTGAAATTTACCGCGAAACCGGTTCCGGAAGGCATTCAAAGAAGCCGCACGCTGAACATGAAAAGCGGTTATGGCTTCATCTCATTTCCTCCTAACAACCTCTTCTTCCATTACGAAGATGTGGTGGATGGTAATTTCAACGATATTATGGACAATGATATGGTTGAATTCCAGATCCGGCGCAATGAGCGGGGCGAGGAAGTTGCCTTTAATGTCAGAAAAGTAGAAATAGGGCTGCAATAATAGCAACCACATTTAAAAATTAAAAGCGCCGGAAAATAATTTTTTCCGGCGCTTTTATTATAACCTGAAGTAGGCAGATAATATGAGGGCGTCGCTGAATTGACCGTAGCCCCAGAATCGCCATACATCGCCCGAAACCTTCTCCTGCCTGATCGAAAACAAGGAGTTATCTGTTCGGAAGTTTATTTTTAATTTATCGGTAATGTTAATAGACAAACCAGCCAGAAAACAAAGGTTTTGTCGTTTAAACGGATTGTCGTTCAATTCTTCCCCGTTAAAGGTCTCACTGTGGTGAATCAGGAAATTCATCCCTAACCCTGTCTCAAAATTAAATCGTTGATTGTATACGTATCTGTAAAGAAATGGCATTTCCACATATCCCAGCCGCATGATGTAGGTGTCGTAATTTCCCTTTTCCTGATCCGGATTTTCACGACTTCCCTTCTGAATATAAGCCAACTCCATCTGAATCTCTGACTTGTTGCCAACGGGAAGGCTGATCCATCCCCCTGCGTTCAGCCCGGCTTTATTAAATCCACTGTAAGTATCGCCGGCAACCTGACTACTCACAAGACCAAGCTTAATACCTCCCTTGTAATTCTGAGCTGTGGCAAAGCCAGCCAAACATAAAGTAAACAGTAAAAAGTAAATTCTTTTTTTCATAAACTGCTGATATCTTTATGGAAATAATTTCCCGTACTAAAGATACAACAATTTAATTCCCGGGAAGAGCCGGAACTCCCGCCGGATCGGTTTTTTCACCAAACCACACGACCACAAACCCGCCATAAGCCCCTACTCCCATTGCCTGCCAGTCAGCGGTATCCCACTTCCCCTTATTCACAATCAATTCATGATGCCCCCGACTTTCCTTCCAGCCCTTTAAAGCATCGGTAGCCTCTGCGTAAGCTGAATTATACTGATAGGTTGAATAGAATGCGATTTCATATCCGTCACCCTGATATTCAGTTAATTCTCTGGGCTTATCCCACATACAGGCGGCGCGCCGGTGATCAGGGGTGTAGCAACATGAACTCCAGTAGCCCTGAGCTGACCAGCTATGGAGATTGCAGGTTTTTCCGTGTTTATAATTCTTTGAAAGATCATATACATGCACCCTGGCCACCAGGGAGAGTGAAGCCGACAGACTGACTGCAGGCAGGTTCCGGCTTTGACGATATTCATTGATCTGTTTAGCCAGTTCAACTTCCGTTTTGTTCAGGCACAGCGTGTCTGCCCTGAACATCCTGCCTTCACCATCACCGGGAGGCATTTGTCCGGAAACTTCAGATAAGCTGAAGATTATTAGAATAAGAAACGCTGTTTGTCGCATAAATAATAAATCCTGATTAAGATTTTCAATGTAATTAACAGTGAATTGCCAAGCAATTAAAGAAACAACCGGTTCCTGATTTCAAGAACCATGCCATGTGAAAAACAATCAATTTTGCAATTAGCCCGTTTTAAATTACCTTTGGTACAGATTCTTCCTGAAATCTGCAAAGTTTTCAACCTGATAAAAAACAGAGTTAATGGAAAACGCTCAATTTAAAATTTTATTGGCCGACGATGAGCCTGATGTACTTGAGTTTCTGAGCTACAACCTGAAAAAGGAAGGCTACCAGACACTTAAAGCCAAAAACGGACGCGACGCCTTAGCTATTGCCCGGAAAGAACTCCCGCATCTTGTAATTCTTGATGTTATGATGCCTGAGCTTGATGGAATTGAAACCTGCAGGGAGATAAAACTATTGCCGGAACTTAAAGATACAATCGTAGTTTTTTTAACTGCCAGGGGAGAAGACTATTCACAAATAGCCGGATTCGATGCAGGTGCCGATGATTATATTACCAAGCCAATAAAACCCCGCATCCTTACATCCAGGGTAAAGGCTTTGCTCCGTCGTTATAAGTCTGGTGAAACAACAGAGGAAGCCGTTAATCTTCCCGATATGATCA
>JAAXUD010000112.1 GCA_013336205.1 Lentimicrobium sp.
TGCGGTGCTGCAGCGTGTGCGTATCGAAGTTGGCATAGCGGACCTTTACAGTGATACAGGAGGCTAACTTCTGCTTTTTGCGTAATTCGTAGGCCAGTTTTTCAACCATTTTCAGCAGCAGATCGTTAATCATGGCAATGTTTATAGTGTCCTGTTCAAAAGTGGTTTCGGTGCTGATTGATTTGCGCTCAGTGTAAGGCTCGACCGGTGTCGGATCGATGCCATTTGCTTTCTTCCAGATAATAATTCCATTTTTCCCCAGCAGGCGTTCCACCATCTCTACAGGCATGTGGCTCAGTGTATCAATCCTGGCAATGCCCATTGACCGTAACAGCCTGAAGGTTTTATCACCGATTCCCGGTATTTTATTGATTGAGAGCGGACCCAGAAAAGGCATGATACGGTCGCGTGAGATTTCAAGTTCGCCATTGGGTTTCGCTTGCCCGGTGGCTATTTTTGAAACAGTTTTGTTTACTGAAAGGCCCAGCGAAATCGGCAGACCGGTTTCACGTATGATCCGCTGCCGCAATTCGTGCGACCATTTTACCGCCCCGAAAAACCGGTCGAGGCCTGTTATGTCGAGGTAATGCTCATCAATGGAGGCCTTTTCGTAAACCGGAGCCTGTTCTGCAATAATATTGGTTACATCGTTAGAGTAGCGGGTGTATTGCTCCATGTCACCCCTGATAACAATGGCGTCGGGGCAAAGCGCGCGGGCCATCCTCATTGGCATAGCCGAATGTACGCCAAAGGTGCGTGCCTCGTAACTACAACCCGCCACCACGCCCCGGTCCGACATGCCGCCAATAAGCACAGGTTGGCCAATCAGGCGACTATTGTTCAGGCGCTCTACCGATACAAAAAACGTATCAAGATCCATATGCACAATTGTTCTGGAGTCGCTGTTGGTTAACATAAAAAATATTTTTAACTGTTTGTTGAATCGTTAATTTTTCGTTGTACATTTGATTAAAATCTAATCAATTATTTGATTACAATATAATCATTATTTTATTAACATCAACAAAACCATGAATATTTTTGCTTCGAACATCAAACTTCTGCGCAAGCGGCGCGGCCGTACCCAGGACGATGTGGCCTTTGTCCTTGGAATGAAAAGACCTACCCTGAGTGGTTACGAAAATGAAGTCTCCCAGCCCGGGATTGATGCACTGCTGGCTTTGTCTAAATATTTCGGTATCTCGGTTGATACGCTGCTTAAAGTTGATTTATCGCAACTATCGCAAAGCGAATTGATGCAACTTGAACGTGGCTACGATGTTTTTATAACCGGAAGCAAGATCAGGGTACTGACAACCACGGTAGATAGCAGTAACAATGAAAATATAGAGGTGGTCAACCAAAAGGCATCCGCCGGATACCGGGCAGGTTTTGCCGATCCTGAGTATATTAAGGTATTGCCTACATTTCACATGCCTTTTCTTTCAAAGGACAGGAAATACCGTACATTTCAGATCAACGGAGACTCAATGCTGCCGATTCCTGATGGCTCATGGGTTACCGGTGAATTTGTACAGAACTGGAACCTTATCCGCGATGGACAACCATACATAATACTTACCCTCAACGATGGAATTATGTTTAAGGTAGTATCAAATCAGATAAAACAGGAGGCAAAACTGACACTGCACTCACTCAATCCATTTTATGAGCCTTACGACATCAGTATAAAAGATGTACGTGAAGTCTGGAAATTTGTGCACTACATCAGCAGTGCCTTACCTGAGCCCAATCTCCCCCGTGAAGATCTGGCAGCTACTGTTGCCGCGCTAAAGAAAGATATGGAGAAACTGAAAAAGCAGGTAACAACTACCCAGGTACTTAAACTTCCGTTTGACGAAGTCTGATTTTTTTGATTTTTTGCCAGATACCGGTGAAATCAATACTTTTCAGACCTGCAACGGAAAAGAGAGAATATTTCCGTTATTGATAAATGATGCCGCATTTGTTCAGTAAAAATGCCTATCTTTGCACACATTTTACAAAACAAAAGTCTGTTTATAAGCAATGATTAATATTACCCTACCAGATAATTCAGTAAGGCAGTATCCTGAAGGAGTAACCGCACTTGAAATTGCAAGAAGTATTAGCGAGGGCCTTGCCCGCAATGTGCTTTCAGCAAAAATAAATGAGGAAGTCTGGGATGCAACACGCCCGATTAACAGCGATTCCAATGTTAAATTATTAACCTGGGATAATCCTGAGGGTAAATCTACCATGTGGCATTCTTCCGCCCATCTGATGGCTGAGGCAATTGAAATTCTCTATCCGGGCGTTAAATTTGGTATTGGCCCCGATATTGAAAATGGATTCTATTACGATATGGATTTCGGTGATCATGTTATTTCATCAGATGATCTGAAAGCCATAGAAGATAAAATGCTTGAACTGGCCCGCGAAAAACAACTTTATGTTCGCCGTGAAGTCTCAAAAGCCGAAGCACTGGATTATTTTACAAAGAAAAACGATGAGTATAAGCTCGAACTTATCAGTGATCTGGAAGACGGGCAGATAACATTTTATGAATCCGGCGTTTTTACAGATTTATGCAGGGGCCCTCATTTACCGGATACAGGTTTCATAAAAGCCGTGAAGTTGCTCAATATTGCCGGTGCCTACTGGCGTGGTGATGAGAAGCGTAAACAACTTACAAGGATTTACGGGATTACTTTCCCGAAACAGAAGGAACTTACCGATTACCTCGTTCTGCTTGAAGAAGCAAAAAAACGTGACCATCGGAAATTAGGCAAAGAACTTGAATTATTTACCTTCTCTCAAAAAGTTGGACAAGGATTGCCTTTATGGTTACCGAAAGGTGCTATTTTGCGCGACCGCCTCGAGCGCTTCCTTCGCAATGTGCAGCAAAAAGCCGGATATCAGCCTGTTATTACCCCGCACATTGGAAATGTGGAACTTTATAAAACATCAGGCCATTTCCAGAAATATGGTGCAGATAGTTTTCAGCCGATTTCTACGCCGGTTGAAGGAGAACAGTTTATGCTGAAACCAATGAACTGTCCTCACCATTGTGAAATTTATTCTTATAAGCCCAGATCTTACAAAGATCTTCCTATCCGATTTGCTGAATTTGGTACAGTGTATCGCTACGAGCAGAGTGGTGAACTTCATGGTTTGACCAGGGTTCGCGGATTTACACAGGATGATGCACATATTTTCTGTACACCGGAACAGTTAAAATCAGAGTTTATTGCTGTTATTGACATTGTACTTCACATCTTTAATATTCTTGACTTCAAGAATTTCACTGCACAGATCTCTTTGCGTGATAAGGTAAACAGAGAAAAATACATTGGAAGCGACGAAAATTGGGAAAAAGCAGAAAGTGCGATCATGAACGCTGTTCAGGAAGCTGGGCTCGATGCAGTAGTTGAATATGGTGAAGCTGCATTCTATGGACCTAAGCTCGACTTTATGGTTAAGGATGCACTGGGACGTAAATGGCAGCTGGGTACAATTCAGGTTGACTATAATTTACCTGAACGCTTTGATCTTGAGTATATTGGAAGTGATAATCAAAAACACCGACCCATTATGATTCACAGAGCGCCGTTTGGTTCAATGGAGCGTTTTGTGGCTGTTCTAATCGAACATACGGCCGGAAATTTCCCGCTCTGGTTAAACCCTGATCAGGTTATTATACTGCCAATCAGCGAAAAATACCTGGATTATTCTAAAAAACTTTTAAATATCCTGAATAATTCCGAAATTCGCGGCCAGATTGATGAGAGAAGTGAGAAGGCCGGACGCAAAATCCGTGACGCTGAAGTTAAAAAGATACCATTCATGCTGATTGTCGGGGAAAAGGAAGAAGCTGAAGGTACCGTTTCAGTAAGACGTCATGGAGTTGGTGATTTGGGTTCTTTCACTACACAAGATTTTATTGACATGATTAACAAAGAAATCAGCGCAGTAATGCAATAGGCTGATAGATTCAGTATTAACTAACCAAAGGAGGAAGTCGTATAGCAACGCCGTTTAGAAATCCGAGGGGTCCAAGACCTTTACAGAGGAAAAAAGAGGATCCGCACTTTATCAACGAACGAATTAAAGCCCCGGTTGTTCGTGTTGTGGGTGAGAATATTGAACAAGGTATCTACAATATTAAAGATGCACTGGCAATAGCTCAAAAGCTGGAACTCGACCTGGTTGAGATTTCCCCGACTGCCAACCCACCGGTTTGTAAAGTGACTGATTATAAGAAGTTTCTTTATGAACTGAAGAAGAAGCAGAAAGAAATTAAGGCAAAATCTGCAAAGATTGTTGTTAAAGAAATCCGGCTTGGGCCTAATACCGATGAGCACGATTTTAACTTTAAGTTAAAACATGCGATGAAGTTCCTTGAAGAAGGGGCCAAAGTTAAGGTAGAAGTATTTTTCAGGGGTCGGAGTATCGTATACAAAGACCAGGGTGAGATCAAGTTATTGCAATTCGCCTCATTGCTTGAAGATTACGGAAAAGTTGAAAAGCTTCCTTTACTGGAAGGTAAGCGCATGATAATGATCATTGCGCCAAAAAAATAAAAAGTTTTGAATAAAAACTCAATATAAACCCAATAAACAATTATTGTAATGCCAAAAATGAAGTCGAAATCCAGTGCAAAAAAACGGTTTGATGTAACCGGCACCGGTAAACTGAAAAGGAAGCATGCTTACAAGAGCCACATCCTTACTAAAAAGTCGACCAAACGTAAACGTAACCTGACTTATTCAGGACTCGTTGACAAGGCCGATGCTAAGAATGTAAGAGAAATGCTTTCTTAATCCGTGTTAATTTATTAACCCTTGCTTTCTGCTGCTAAGTTTCCTTTTTGCGAAGGAACGCGAAAGCGAAAAACAAAAACAAAATGCCAAGATCAGTAAACTCGGTTGCCTCAAGGGCCCGCAGAAAAAAAATCCTGAAAGCCGTCAAAGGACAATTCGGCAGAAGGAAAAACGTTTGGACGGTTGCTAAAAATGCCTACGAAAAAGGCATGGTATATGCATACCGCGACAGACGTCAGAAAAGACGTAATTTCCGCAGTTTGTGGATTACCCGTATCAATGCCGGTGTCAGGGCGTATGATATGTCTTACTCTGTATTTATGGGTAAACTCAAGGAAAAAAATATCGATCTTGACCGCAAGGTTCTGGCCGATTTGGCAATGAATCACCCGGTAGCCTTTAAAGCTATTGTGGATGCAGTCAAAAATTAGCGTATAGTTTATCTTACAAGATAATAAGTCAGAAAGGCTACCGATAAGGTGGCCTTTTCGATTTATTAGCCAATGCTGTTTCTATTCCTGTGTTTTCATTCTGTTGGCCAGTATCCCGGCAATTTGTTCGGTTAGTATCCGTTTTGCAATAATGGTTTTATTCCTGTCGAGCAGATACATCACAGGTGAACTGTGGACATCATACAACTCCCTGAAATCCGGTGTCATACTGTAAAATCCATTGACATTAACCCATTTTGTTTCATTTTTAAGAATGTAATTTTTCATCTCTTTCCAGGAGGTGTCCATACAAACAGCATAAACCTCCAGGTTATATTTTTGCTTATAATTCTTATAAAAATCTTTTAAAAGCGGTGTTTCTTTTTTACAATGGCTGCAATCAGGATCCCAGAAGTAAAGAATAGTAAAATCTGCAGGAATCTTATACAATGAAACAGGAAGTTGCAAGGTGTCAAGCAATATTAGTTCCGGGGCTTTTTTTCCTATTAACAGGGTATTGAGTTTATTAGCCCGCTTTATCAGGTTTTCTTTAACTGTTGGATTCATCCATTTCATTTTCGGATCAGCATAATACGTATCGACCAGGTGCACGAAAATGGCATCATAACCCATAATTTCAGAACTTTCATACTTTATTGTTAAATACCACATCAGGTATTTAAATGTTTCCTCATTGTTTTTAGCCCGGCGGAACAACCCGTCAATAGCTACAATCAGGGAATCAGGTGCCGGTGAAGTTAATTTCGTAAGATATTGTTCAACTTTGCTGTGAAGAAAAGGAGTCCTGATGATCCGGTCGTCTGACAAATCAATATTATCCCAGTAATGTGATTTGAAATACCTGTAGTTGAAAGTGGAATCAATTCTGCCATTGGAGAGACGCGGTGCATCAGGGATTTCAGGCTCCTGCATCGATTTCAGGAACAAAGAAATGAAAGTTCCCGGATTAGAATTAATAATACCATTTATATATCTTTTCACTTCTTCGTTAAGCAGCAAAATCTGATTTCCGATGGCTTCCGCCGAATCTGAGGCTGCAGTGTATTTCTTTTTTAACTCCAAAAGTTCTGCCTGCTTCTTCTGCTTTTCTGAAAGAAATCTGATATAATCAAAGAATATCTGGTTTTCATTGCTGTTTTTTGAGTTAAGGCTGGCAGGTATCCTGCCCGTTTTTCCGGTAATTACAAATTCCTGTTTGCCGGAAACGATGAAGTCAAAGAGCTTTGATTTGTTTTCTCCTGCAACGAAATACATCCCCTCAGGAAGACTTTTAGTACCGGCAAATGTGTATGCAGTCCCTTTGGTTTTATAGGCTGTATCGGCAACAAACTGCTTATCACCATTATAATTGGCAAGCAATATAATGCTGTCATTCAATCCCTCAATTTGAACAGAGATTTTATAAGAATTCTGGGAATAGAGAAATGAAAATAGTGACAGAAATACTAAAAGCAGCATAGTTATTTTGCCGATGGAGGGTAGTTTCATATTATTATTGAATGAAATTGTAATGCAAACTTACCGAAAAATTTCACCGCTGTATTATCAATCTTGGAAACACTTCAAAAATCAGTCCTTTGTATATTAATAACCATGTTTTTACGTATTTTTGTTAACACAATGTACAAAATGAGGAAATCCCTTTATATATTTTCATTCCTGTTGATTTTGCCTTTATCGGTTCTTAAGGCTCAGGATTTTGATAACGATTCCATTATATTCGCTGAGCGGGCTTATTACTACCAGAAATACCGATCGGTTAGAGATACAATGCGGATTAATACCTGGCTTAATCTGAAAAGAGTTTCTGATAACCTGGAGCAGGTTGTAAAACGTGATCAGCAGGTTATTGATGGGTTGCGCAATAAATTGGTGGCCGATTCATTAATTATTTCCAACCTGAGAGATGTTTCCCGTCAGTTTGATACAACTAAAATGCAGAACGAGACCTTGCTGGCTGAGTTGGACGATCAGAAAAGTCTTTCGTTTTATTATAAAATTATCATAGGAGGACTGTCAGTAATTGGACTGGTACTGATTATCGCTTTGATAGGGAAACATCGACATTATAAGAATTTCAAGGTCAGCAGTGATCACTACGAAGCATTGGTTGAAGAAAAACAACATCAACTTGATATGCTGGATGCAGAGTTGCGTAAACAGAAGCAGCGGGAAATCGATTTTCGTGAGGAATTGGAAAAGGGAATACAAACGTACCAGGTTCGGCTGCAAAAATTGAAGGAAAAATGCGAACAACTGGAGAATGAAAATCTGCAATTACGAAAGCTTTCTGCCGGATCTGAAGACCTTTTAACCTCTGCTCCAACAGATGGAATACCTGCTGCTGAGTTATCTGATAATATTGATGATTTGAAACAATTAATAAAATCGCTTTCCGATGAACGTAACAGCCTGATGAACCTTGCCGGGAAATTGCAGATCAAAGCCGAGAATGAAGGCAAAAAGT
>JAAXUD010000574.1 GCA_013336205.1 Lentimicrobium sp.
TTCACTGATACCCGTTACCCAATGTTTGGTATCTTCATTTATTTTGGTATCTACTTCAGGGTACGGAACTGAAAATTGATGAAATGCTTGTCCGTCAAATTTATAGACACCATTCCAAGTGCCAACCCAAAAAACGTTCTTACTATCAATAAGTAATTTGGTAATCACATTGCTGCTAAAATCGTCTCCTACTAAAAAATTCGTAAAATTCTTCCCATCATATTTGGATACGCCTTCTCCCGTATGTAACCAAAAGATACCATTTGAATCCTCAATTATTCCAGTTACTCTATCAGATGGCAACCCATCCTTTGTTGTAAAATATTTTAATTTTTCACCATCATACCTTGCAATTCCATTTCCATTTGTTCCAAACCATAAATTTCCTTTGGAATCTTCAAATATACTTGTAACATATTCTCCAATTTGAGATTCAATTTCTACTTTATCTGAATCACTATTTTTATTAGTGTTCACTTTCTTTTCTTGTGAGTTACAAGAAGTTGATATAATCGATAAAATTATTAGTATAATCAGTTTCATTATTCTCTGTTTTAATATGACGCACAACTCGTTTATAACTGCACAAACTTATTTCTATTCCTTCTTTTCATCCTGCTTATCGCTTTCTTCTCTTTCATCTTTCCTTTCATCCATCAGGCAATTGGGCGGACTTTATATTTTATCAACTTCCCTTGGGGGAAGATTTAAATATTTTCAAGTAGTCATTAAACTGCTGCATAAAGGAAATGCCTGTTTAAACCGAAGGTCAGTGCCCGCAAGTAACTGGAATGTTTATGTAACGAAAGAGCACCTCTTCAATTAAAACGTAAGAAGTTCCCTGAAACAAAGCCGTAAAGAAAAATTATAATGTGGTGTTAATCCACTCTCAGGTTCAATAGCTATCTGCTTATAATACAAGGTAAACACTGGTTCGATGGCGATTGCCGGACTAAATTCAAAACGGGCGCCCACAGTTCCGAAAAAGCCAAAGCCGATTCCACCCTGCCTTATTTCATAGGCCTGCTGGGTTCCGCCCGGTACATAATTATTATTACCATAAACATCAACAAGATTATAATCCTTATTTCCCATTGAATTAACCCCTTCAATTCTTAAAAGATGTTCTTTTACGAGGGTATTATTCATATTCACACCCCCACCAAAAATAAAGCGGGCTGCCTTATTGTATCCAATGGCGCGGGTAAAGCCAAGGTCAATAAGATTTCGTTCTTCAGTTCCAAAAATCGGACTTAGCCGGATATCCGGTTCAGCCAGGTAATCAATTGGCGGATCTACTTCCATCGAAACCACATCCTTGGCCGTGAGTTTGGCATAGGAGAACTGAAGGTAAATTCCGGTATGGCAGTTAATATCATATTTCACAAACAACCCGAATGAAAATGCCGGCGTATATTTCATCTTTTGAGGATATTCCCTCACAATTATGGTATCATATGCCCCCATAAGCTGGTATATTTCATCATACCAATATTGATTTTCGAAGATATAGTCCACATTATTTTCGTTTTCCGGTTTCCCGGAATAAAAATCGGCGGTTTCACTGCCTGCAATATAAAATCCAGCCACCGCTCCATACTCAAGCCCTCTGCGTTCAAGGCATCTTTCCGGATTCAGATATTCCCTGTCCTGCGCTGTAACAATGGAATTTAAATTAAGAAACACAGCAAACACCAGAGGAATGGCTATTTTCTTACTGTATATAAAATCAAAAATCATGGCTTGCTGTATTTACGTCCAAACCTACACATTTTTTTCGAAAAGCAAGGCTGAATTCATCCCCGCCAGATGAAAACAATCGTGCATTTATCAACACCCGGCTGTTGATTAGTATTCTGATACAACAGACTTATTACTAAGATTTGAACTTATATTTGGATTCCTGCATAATCTGCTAAATGAAGAAATACAGCACCTACCTAATTGTCATTGGCCTCATCGGAATTGTTTTACTGGTCGCCTTTCCGATACGCAATTATTACCTTTTTCTCAAAGAAGCGGTCGCCCCGTTGACTGATGCCATTCCTGAGCAAACCGCAGTCATCATCAAATCCGGATCTCTGCAAAACCTGCTGAAGGTCATTAAATCCGCAGAACCCGGAAAGATGCCGGATGACAGCACATCCGGGTTGTCCTTAAAAAAACTTGCCGCTTATATTGAGAAATACAGCAGCCAGAGTGATTATTTCAACAAGCTGGCTGAGCAGAATGAAATTATGATTTGCCTTGTTCCTGACAAGGAAATGCAACCTGAATTTCTTTTCCTTGTTCAAATCGGGAAAACATCGCCGGCAGATATCCGCGACGAAATTGAAAAAATAATACCCGCCGGCACGCAGATTGAAAAAATAAAGCACAAACCCGCTGACCTTTTCAAAATCAAAATCAATGACAGAGATTACTGGTTTTTTATCAGCAAAGGAATTCTTGCGCTATCGTTTAACCGCCAAATCCTGGAACAATCGTGCCTGACAACAAGCCTGAAAGCAAATCTCACCAATGACCTTTCCTTCAGTAAGTTATCAAAAACATCAGGAAAAAGGGTTGATGGTGTTCTGATCATCAATAACAGGAAACTGGCAAACCTGATCTTCCATCTGAAAGAAGAAAACACCTCAGATCTGAGAACCTCCCTGTTTAACGGCTGGACTGCACTCGATCTGCATATTGAAGAAGACCGGGTAATTATGGATGGGTTTACTTCAGGTCGCAATGACACTACCCTACTCAGCGGACAGGAAGCTGTGGAAGCGGATCATTTTAAACTGTTTCCGGCAGAAACCGCCTTCGCACTTTCACTGTCAATCAGCAATCAGGAAAAATACACAACC
>JAAXUD010000575.1 GCA_013336205.1 Lentimicrobium sp.
CTGCTGTGTTTTAAAGTATGCCGGGAGGATATGAATATAACCCGGAGCCAATTTAACTCTTACATCCAGGTACCCTGCTCAGTAGCCGGATTTTATTGGTAAGTGTATATAATTCTTATACCATTGCCCGGGACTGAGATTAGTTTTCCTGATTTAGCGATGGAAAGTCATCCTGCGAAAAAATATTCATTCAGGAGAATGATGTTGTGCAACGATTGACTTTGTAATCAACAGTATTTTATCTTGTAAGCTGATAGTCACTGATTAGTAATTCTGGAGAAAGGTTTAATCTGGCAGTTAATTTTCGGATCATTTTAAGTGTTAGTTTTCTTTTTCGGTTTAATATTTCTGAAACGCGGCCTTTTCCTCCAATTTCGTTTACCAGATCAATTTGTTTCAGATGCATTTCTTCCATTCTTATTTTAATAGCTTCAATTGGATCGGGTGCTTCAATTGGATAATGTTTTTTTTCAAATTCATCAATCAATAGACCAAGTACGTCTGCTTCATCGCTTTCTGCAGTCCCGATTTCTGCACTAAAAATGGTTTCAAGCCTTTTCAATGCTTGATTGTAGTCTGTTTCTGTTTTTATCAGTCTTATTTCCATGTGAGGTAATTTTAAATTTTGTTTGCATCAATTTTGTCGTATTCACTATGAGATCCAATAAAACGAATAAATATCCATTGTTTCTCAAAGTTGAATTTTGCAAACAGCCTGTATGAATTGCCCTTGATGTTAAAAACAATTCTGCTGTCTTTTAAAACACTGGCATTATCATAAGTTTGTTTAACCTCAATTGGAGTCTTCCAGCTGGAATTCATGGCAGTATCAAACCAGGTTTTTAAGTATTGTTCCGAGTCAGGATATGTTTTCCAAAAGTCTCTCAGAGTGCTTTTTGCAAATATTCTTTCCATAAACTTGAATAATGTTGCAAAGATAATTGATAAAAATCCCAATATGGGAACATTTTATTGGATTTCTTGTTTTTCATTTCTTTTAAAGTATTGATAAAGTTTAAAATTATGTAACTGTAAAATCCTGAATCCTCAGATTTGCCCATCCTGGCTTAGAATCAGTTTAAGTCAAGGTTGACGCAAAATGCCAATTGTTCAGACGATTACTATTCTTTATAAATGATGAAACCATAAGGTTGAAAAACAAGATTATTGCCATGAATACTGGTGTTCTCCTGAAAATCAGGCTTTTTATCAGATGGTAAACTGGTAGTATTTGTATTTTTCGAAAGATTCATCATAACTATGACTTTTTCACCGGCGTTTTCTCTTGAAAATGCCAAAATACCCGGATTCACTGGCTGTACCAGGTTAAAATCTCCGTTCGTTATTGCTTTGTTCGTTCTGCGATAATGAATGAGCTTACAATATAAATTCCACAGCGAAGTGGGGTCTTTTTGCTGCACCGACAAGGCAAGTTGAGCGGATTCACCGGTTTTAAAGTACGATTGATCCCACCATGGCCCCGAATCTTTATAAAATACTGCAGTGCCTGGATCATCCGGATTGGGTGTCCATGGAAAGGCTTCCCTAACCGGTATATGGTTGACATCGTAACCCCAGTTGCCAATCTTACCGGTAACACCCAGTTCCTGACCGTAATATATCGAAGGAATACCAGGCAATAGAATATTTAAGACCGCTCCGCACCTGATCTTTTCTTTATCTTTCTTTACGATGGAAGCAAATCGTTCTGTATCATGGTTTTCGAGAAAGTTTATATAGTATTTCCCTTTCGGAATTCTCTTTAAAGTTTCTGTTACTTGTTTTCCTATATTATTTGCGTCAAGGCTGTTTTTTAAGGTCGAGTCGGCTGAATTGCCCCTAAAGTATTCGGGCGTTCCCCATATTGCGAATTGAATCGGAAATCCAAAGCTTGCATCAATACCGCTTTTCTCTATCATATCTTCGCCATATTCAGCCCAGTTCGATTGTTCACCTACTACAAACAGGGAAGGATTAATGGCTTTGCAGCTTTTGAAAACCGGATTCCAGAAGTTGACGAACATATCAGTGAAAATCCCCCTATCATCAAGGTTGTCCATCATATGGTCAATCCGGTAGCCATCAACACCATCATCAAACTTCCCATCCCCATTGGGATCAACCCAGTGTGTATAGAATGTTTTTGTCCAATCTTTTACTTTTTGGTTGTTCAGGTCAAGATAAACGATGTATAGTTTCTGGTCAGGCCATGCCCTGTATTCCTTTAAATCAGAACCTGATGGAATATAAAACTGATCAGGGTAATGGTTTAATGAATCGCTGTAATGAATAAACGCAGCATAGGGTGAGGCAGGATTTTTGTAGGATTCATCAAACCACTTGTTGCCGTTTTGCGCATACTGGGTTTCCATATCCATTATAAACTTGAGGCCGTTTTGATGGACTGCTTTCACAAAAGCAAGATAATCCTCCATCGTGCCATATTCAGGATCAATTTTTTCATAATCTTTGGCAAAATAATTATGGTAAAAATCTGATTTATAAAGTGGTGTAAATAATATTGTTGTTACACCCAGTTCTTTGAGATAACCAAGCTTTTCAACAACGCCTTTCAGATCGCCATGCCGGTCACCATTCGAATCAAAGAAACTTCGCTGGTTGACATGGTAAATGATTTCATCGTTCCAGCCCGGCTCGTCTACTAAAGTTTTATTATTTAACGATGAACAGGAATTGATGAAAAGCGAACTGAAAATTAAGAGAGGCAACAAATACTTTTTCATATCAAATGGGTTGTGAGTTTATGTAGGGATGTCAGACTTTTACATCTATGGTTATGAAAGCGATATCCTGAATGATCGCTCTGTTCAAAGCCTTTGGAATAGTTACT
>JAAXUD010000576.1 GCA_013336205.1 Lentimicrobium sp.
TCTGGGCTCCCTCCAACATCCGACTGGGCATGAATTATAGCATTCTTGACAATCTCATGGTGGGTGTCGGAGTTACTAAATTCAATAAAATGGAGGATATTCAGATTAAATACAATGTGCTGCAACAAACCCGTTCAAATAAAATACCGGTTACCATTTCATTATATGAAGTGATTGGAATTGATGGTAGTGCAGATGATAAGTTCGGCGTAAATTACAAATTCAGTCACCGCATGAATTATTTCAGCCAGATTATCATCTCGCGCAGGTTCAACGATATGTTTTCTCTTCAGGTTGCTCCGGGATTCACTCATTATAATTCGGTTGATTCAACCATGGATCATGAACGTATTTCAGTTTCATTTGCAGGCAGGGTGAAATTCTCACCGCAAAGTTCATTGATTATCGCAGGAGATTTTCCACTTCAGATTCAGGCAATATCGGAGCACACCAAAGAATTTAATGATGCAACAGAACAACCAAAGGCTAATATTTGTATCGGGCTGGAAGTTTCGACAAGTACCCATGCATTCCACATTTATATTGCTTCCGGACAGGGAATTCTGCCGCAGGAAGATATCATGTTCAACAAAAACGACTTTTTCAAAGGAGATATCCTGATCGGGCTTAATATTACCCGTTTATGGAGTTTCTAATCATTCTTCACATCTGTTAAACCAAAAAACTATAATCACAATGAAAAACTCAGTTAAACTAATCGCCATTTTCACAACGGTGGTATTATTCATGACCATCAACATTGCAATGATTCAAAAGCCAGGTGCCCCCTGGGTTATTCCTGCCAAATATAAAACCATGAAAAGCGTCATTAAAGCCGGAGATGCTTCAATCAACACTACCGGCAAAGAGTTGTACAACAAACATTGCAAATCATGCCACGGAGCCAAAGGTTTGGGTGATGGACCAAAAGCAGCCAATCTGAAGACTGATTGTGGCGATTTTTCCACAAAAGCGTTTCAGGATCAGACTGATGGAGAAATCTATTACCAGTCAATTATTGGCCGTGATGAAATGCCGAATTTTGAGAAAAAAATAACAGACGAAGCAGACCGCTGGGCTGTTATTTACTTCATGCGCACATTGAAAAAGTAAGGATCGTATAGTCCGGGCATTTGCACCAGGTTTATGCCCGGACTATATCTCTGAAACACTTAAAATAACTAAAATGGCTCACCAGGCTTATAAAATAGCATTTTTCAGAACCTTCACTGTTGCATCCCTATTTCTGGTATTTATTGCATTCTTCCTAAGTTCAAATGCTGCTGACAAAAAAGCCAACCAACTTGAGGACGAAAGCAAACAATGTCTGCGGTGCCATGGAGAAGCCAGGTACACAATTGTTGACACAACCTCCGGCGATTCAGTAAAAATGAAAATGTACGCTGAACTCAGAATCGACCCGGTTCTTTATGTGAAAGGCACACATGGCGGATTTAAATGCACCGATTGCCACTCAAGCGACTATACGACATTTCCACATCCTGCCAGCGTTAAGTTTGAGACTGACTATACCTGTCTGGATTGTCATGGCGGAGACGAACAATATGCATCCTTCCATTTTGAAACAATAGAGGAAGAGTATAACAGAAGTGTTCATGCCGACAGCCTTGGCACTGATTTCAATTGCTGGAGTTGTCATAACCCTCATTCCTATAAGCTTACTGGTCCTGACGAACTGGTGGTTAATAAAGTTGCAGTTGACAATGGTATGTGCCTGAATTGCCATGGCAATCCTATAAAATTTGAAAATCTGGCTGAAAAAGAGATTCCGAATCTGATTAACATGCATGATTGGTTACCAAATCAGGCACTTCACTTTAAAAAAGTCAGGTGTATTGATTGTCATGCTGCCCAAAACGATAGCCTGATGGTTGCTCACCTGATAATGCCTTCCAGGAATGCCGTAAGAAAATGTGTTGAGTGCCATTCAACCAATTCAATACTGATGGGCTCTCTTTACAAACATGCTGTGAAAGAAAAACGGAATGAACTGGGATTCTACAATGGGGTAGTTACCAACGAGTCCTATATTATTGGTGCCAACCGCAACTATTACCTGAATATTGCAAGTATTCTTATGTTCGGACTTGCATTGCTTGGAATTGCTATTCATACTACTTTAAGAATTCTAAAATCACGCAGAAATGCAGACAAGTAAACTCTATCTATATCCAGTCTGGGTCAGGCTTTGGCATGTAACCAATGCCTTAATGTGCCTTGCGCTCATACTCTCTGGCGTCAGTATGCAATATTCAAATCCTGCTTACCCATTTATTCCTTTTAACGTTGCAGTTTCTATGCACAATATTGCAGGCATTATCCTTAGTGTCTCCTATCTTATGTTTTTCATCGGGAACTGGTCAACCAGCAATGGCAAGCATTACCGGTTAAAAATTAAAGGCCTGGTAATTTCTTTGATGAATCAGGCCAGATATTACGCTTTTGGAATTTTCAAAGGTGAATCAGCCCCCTACCCTGTTTCAACAGAAATGAAATTTAATCCATTACAAAAATTCACCTATGCGTTGACAATGTATGTCTTTGTTCCACTGGTGATGATAACAGGATGGGCACTTTTATTTCCTGAAATGATCATTACAAATTTTTTGGGCTTCGGTGGAATTCAACTTACAAGCCTTTTACATGTGACAGTTGGATTTCTTATTTCACTATTTCTTATTATTCACATTTACTTCTGTACCATTGGCCATTCACCTTCAAGCAATTTTAAAAGCATGATCGATGGTTATCACGAACCTCATTGATAATTTCACAATCAATCAATCAATCAAATCACAGCAAACACAAACACGTTTTTACAAACAAAA
>JAAXUD010000113.1 GCA_013336205.1 Lentimicrobium sp.
CCCTGTGCCCTGTGCCCTGAGCTCCAAGCCCCATGCTCCATGCTCCATGCTCCATGGTCACTTTAACGAACCTGTATCACCTGCCCATTTAAAATCACTGTTTCAATCTTGTTACTTCCGAATGCGTAAGGCATATATGCAAGGGATGGAATTGGTTTGGTAATAAATACATTGGCAGTTTTACCAACGGTAATGCTTCCAAGTTCATCACTTACACCCATGGCATAGGCTCCGTTTAAGGTGCAGGCGTTTATTGCTTCCTCCGGTGTCATACGGAACATGATGCTGCCCATCGAGAGGATAAGCTGCATGTTACCGGAAGGGGAGGAGCCCGGGTTAAAATCGCTGGCAAGCGCAATGGGTAAGCCGGCATCAATCATTTTACGGGCCGGGGCATGTACCATATTCAGGAAAAATGCAGCTCCCGGAAGTAAGGTTGGCATTGTTTCAGATCCCAGTAAGGCTTCAATCTCTTCATCGCCGGTGTATTCGAGGTGATCAACTGAAAGTGCATCGTATTTGACGCCTACCTGGATGCCACCTGAATAGTCAAGCTCATTGGCATGGATTTTTGGTTTCATGCCGTGTTTAATTCCGGCCATCAGAATTTTTTCTGTTTCCTCTGGTGTAAAAAAGCCACGGTCGCAAAACACATCAATAAAGTCGGCCATATGACCGGCAGCAACCACAGGTATCATTTCATTAATAATGAGATCAACATATTCATCCTGTTTACCTTTATATTCTTCAGGAACAGCATGGGCACCCAGGAATGTGGCCCTGATAGTTAAGGGGCTTATGGCCTGAAGCCTGCGGATTACCCTCAGCATTTTAAGCTCATCTTCTGTGTTCAGACCATAACCGCTTTTTATCTCAACGGCCCCGGTTCCGTATGTTATTATCTCATTCAACCTGGCAAGCGCCTGTTCTGTTAATTCATCTTCTGTAGCATCGTGCAATCGTTTTGATGAGTTCAGGATTCCACCACCCCGCTTAGCTATTTCTTCATAGGACAGGCCTTTAATTTTATCAATGTATTCAATTTCGCGACTACCCGCGTAAACCAGGTGTGTATGCGAATCGCAGAAGGAAGGAAAAACCATTCCTCCACCGGCATTAATAACAATACAATCCTCAAATTCAGGATACTGCGCCATGTTATTTATCTCAGGGCCAAACGATTTTATTTTTCCGTCTTCAATCAGTAGAAATGCATTATCGATGGTTTCGAGTTCCGACATTGCTTTGCCAGCTTTAAACAATAAATCGGCAGTTTCAATGCCTGCCAGTTTCTTTATGTTGGTAATCAGGAGTCTTGATGCCATAATAAATTGTAGATTAGTTGTTTAACAGTTGGTTGATCAAAAACAGGTACGAATTGATCGCGACAAAGTTAGTAAATCAGTTTCAGTCATGCTTGTGTGTTTAATTTTCATCGGGAATAATATCGGGGCCGGAAAACAAACTCAGTTTGTCTGGAATTATCTTTAAGTTTTTAGCGGCTTCCAGATACATGAAAGCCTTTAAATTAGTTATCTTTGTATTTGTATCTCCGGTAAACGAAATTCTCTGCTGCGGGTGTTTGAGTTTCAAATAAATTTGCTAAAAAAATCATTTCGTTTGATTTTTTTTTCATTTCCCAGAGACAAAATCACAATATCTCTGTTAAATAATCACTCATTTATTTTTCCACTATGAAAACAACGTCTTTACTTTTCAAAAGCCTGATCACGAAAGTGTTTCTCTTCATGCTTATTTTTACGCTACACGCGATGATTTTAACTGCTCAGACAGTTTATTCAGATTATCACGATGGAAGAATATACTTAAAATATAAGGATAATATTGCGCCTTCATTTAGTGTCAGCTCTGACAATAAAGTTGATATCAATACGGTGCCTTTAGTATCTGCGCTGTCATCCGAATTTCGCTTAAAGGAGTTATCAAGGCCTTTTTACCTTAATAACGATTCAAAATTGATCAGGACTCTGATGCTTGAGTTTGATGACTATGATAAAGTTGATCAGATAATTGAACAGTTAAAACAGTCGCCGGATATTGAATATGTTGAAAGAGTTCCAATGGACAGGATTTATTATGTTCCTAATGATTCTCTTTATACGCTCTATAATGGTCCGCAAAACTGGAACTGGCACCTCGAGAGAATTCAGGCCGATCTTGCCTGGGATATATCCAAAGGTTCGTCCGATATCAAGGTGGCAATTGTAGACAATGCAGTTTGGGTTGATCATCCCGATCTTGCAGGAAAAATAGTTGCGCAACGGGATACTTATTATAATACCGACAATCCAAATCCACCGGCAAGCGGTGACCCGCTGGAGTGGTCGCATGGAACCCACTGTGCCGGATTGGCTGCAGGGGCCAGTGATAATGGAATCGGGATTGCTTCGGTTGGTTTTAATGTCAGCATCATTGCAGTTAAATCAGCAGCCAACACCAACTCCAACAGTATTTACGGATATACAGGTATTCAATGGGCCGCCAGTAATGGAGCCGATGTTATTAATATGTCGTGGGGCGGTACCGGGTACTCCCAGACCAATCAAAATGTGATTAATTCTATTGCAAATATGGGCATTGTGTTGGTTGCTGCTGCCGGAAATGATAATGTTACGACCCCACATTACCCTTCAGCCTATGCAAATGTTATTTCAGTGGCCTCAACTGATTTTGATGACCTTAAAAGTGATTTTTCAAATTATGCAACTTCAGTTGACGTTAGTTCACCCGGCGGAAAAGCAACCGGTGGTCCTAATGGTCTGCTTAGTACCACATTTAATGATGCTACACTTGGCAATTACGACCTGATGTCAGGTACTTCGATGGCTTCTCCTATTGTAGCAGGGCTCTCAGGACTTATTCTTTCTATTAATCCATTACTTACACCTGCCCAGGTTGAAGCAATCCTTGAATCTACTGCCGATGATATCTATCCACTTAACCCTGACTATACCGGCATGCTTGGTGCCGGAAGGGTAAATGCTTATCAGGCTGCCTTGAATACCCCCTATGAACCTGTAGCCGATTTCGCTACACCGCTTACAATCATTATGCCTGGTGGTGTTGGTATTGATTTCAGCGACCTGTCAATGGGTGTTCCTTCTGACTGGGAATGGACTTTTGAAGGCGGAACACCATCTACCTCGAATGAGCAGAATCCAACAGGGATTGTATATGCAAGCGATGGAACCTATGATGTATCGTTGACTGTGACCAATGAATTTGGTACAAGCACCGAAGTTTTGGAAAATTACATTACTGTTACCTCATCTCCGGCGCCTTATGTCATGATTGCTTCCAGTGATTCAATGCCATGTATCAGCAGTCCGGTTGTGCTTTCAGATATGTCACTATATGGACCAACCAGCTGGGAATGGAACATTACACCCACTTCTTATCAACTGCTTAATGGTTCAACCTTGAACTCTCAAAATCCGGAAATTCAGTTTATGGTACCGGGCTCTTATGCTGTTAGCCTTTCCGCATGGAATGCCAATGGAAATTCGGCTTTGAGTTTACCTGATTTTATTAATGTATCAGGCGCTTTGCCCTCTTATACATCAGATATGGAAGATGGAACTCCGGGCTTTATTACACTGTGGGATACCATTAAATCGCAATCTGCTGTTGATAAGCGGTCTGCTTATGAAAGTATGTATAGTATTCATTTTCATGGCGATCCGGTTCCAACAGGATGGAAGGGTAGTCCTACTACCGGAACACCTGCTCAGGCCTGGATCGAAAACAGGCAATTTCAGTCAGAAGCTTATATTTGTGGTGTTGATCCTACCGGTGCACAAAATCTGGCACTTGAGTTAGACCTTCGTCAGACCTACAGTCTTGGTCCTCGCTATTCATGGTTCAGGGTTTTAGTTAACGGAACTCAGGTGCCTGATGACCAGGGTGTAATGGATTTTAACCCATTAACAACCGGAGAAGACCCATGGCGCAGGCTTACGTTTGACCTTTCTGCTTATTCAGGTTCTATATTTGACATAACCCTGCAGGCTTGTAATCGTTTTTCATATCATGTTCAGGGTGAAGGTGACAATGTATTCGTTGATAATATCAGTATTATCAATACGACTTCTGTTTCAGAAGGTGTTTCTCAAAAGCCTGATCTTGTTGTCTTTCCTAATCCGTCAGCCGGTGATCTTACCCTTCAGGTTAACAACCTGAAAGGAAATGTTGAGATAAAAGTAATTTCGTTACTGGGAAATATAGTTTATAAATCCGATATTTCATATGTTGCCGGTTCACTCACCCGAAAATTAGACCTGTCATCATTACCTTCAGGCATTTATATGCTTTCGGTGATCAGTGATACTCAGCAATTGAATCAGCGGATTGTGATCAGATAATCTACACGAAATATAATATTTAATGCCTTAACTTAAATAGTTAAGGCATTTTTTTTTACTTTTGGCGCCTTGGCTAACAACAAAACAAAAAAAAGTACTATGAAATTTGGAAAACTACTTGGCTTACTGGTATCTGTTCTGCTTACTACAAATGTTTTAGCAGCAATCGTTACCCAGGATAATGCAGGTATTGTCGCTCGCAATTTTATCTATGAGAAATCTGTTCAGGATGGATTAGCGGTTAATATTGACGACATCAGTGTTCAACTTGCGGAAGCCCGTGAATTTAACGGACAGCCTGTTTTTTATGCTTATAACATTAATACTGGTGGTTATATCATCGTTTCAGCCGATGATATTTACGTTCCTGTAATTGGTTATTCAACCAAAGGTAGCTTTTCGGTAAACGGAGAGAATAAAAATTTTTCCAGCTTTATTCAGGAATATGCTGATCAGATTGACTTTGCCCGAAAAAATGCTGTCAGAGCCACTACAGAAATCGCCCAGGCATGGGACTACTACCTGACCATGTCGTCAGCAAGGGTTACCCTTGATGGCGATCGCGATGTTGAGCCTTTGCTTAAAATCATGTGGAACCAGGATTTTCCTTACAATGCTTATTGTCCGCTTGATGCTTCGGGTCCCGGCGGACACGTTTATGCTGGTTGTGTTGCAACTGCAATGTCAATGATTATGGCTTATTACCGGTATCCGGAACACGGAACAGGTACATACTCCTATAACTGTCCTCCTTATGGAGTTCAGACAGCCAATTTTGGCCAGACCTATTACAACTGGGATGCAATGCTGAATTCCATTAATGCAGGTAACGGTCCCGCAATCAATGCTATTGCTGAACTTCAATACCAATGCGGTGTTGCTGTTGCCATGAATTATGCGCCTGATGGTTCCGGCGCTTTTAGTGATGATGTGCCAGCCGCGATCAGAAATTATTTCGGTTATTCAAATACATCCCAACATATGCAAAAAATGTCCTACACTGCCTCAGTATGGGAAAATATGGTAGTTCAGAGTATTGATGAGATGAAACCACTATATTATTCCGGACAAAGTTCGAGCGGGGGACATGCTTTTGTACTTGACGGATATCAGGTGAATGGAACCAGTAAGATGTTCCATTTTAACTTTGGATGGGGCGGAAGCGACAATGGTTATTTTTCGCTTACCGATGTTAACGGCTTTAGCAGTCAGCAGGCAATGGTAAGAAATTTTATACCTACACCAGCCAATTATCCTTATCAATGCGATAACCACGTAATTACTTCACCTCTTGGATTGTTTGAAGACCGCAGCGGACCTCTGGAAAATTATCTGCCAAACAGTGCCTGCACCTGGCTGATCGCCCCTTCTGATTCTGTAACCGGCATTTCTGTGAACTTCAATCAATTTGAATTAGCTGCCGGTGATTCACTTAAAATTTATGCGGGTTCTGATGGCAATGCACCACTTCTTGCAAGCTTTGGTGAGAATTCAGCTACTTCACTGGTTACAGCTCCGGGAAACAGGATGTTTATAAAATTATTAACCGATGGTAATGATGAGGCCCAGGGATTCCAGATTGAATTTACCTCTACTTATCCTGTTTATTGCACCAGCAGTGTTGTTAACCTGACTGAGCAAACCGGCAATTTTTCAGATGGCAGCGGAACCCACAATTACAACAATAGTACCGTTTGTAAATGGAAAATTGTTCCAGGCGATGGTGCGAAAGACCTGACACTTGCTTTTTCGTCATTCGATCTGGAAACAGATAAGGACTTTTTGAAGGTTTATGCAATTCCAACAAACGAGCTATTGGCCAACCTTACCGGAAATGATATCCCTGCTCCTATTGTTTCACCAACTGGTCAGATGATGATTATGTTCTCAACCAATGGTTTTAATAATTTCCAGGGCTTTGAAGCTGAGTATTATATTGCTAATGTTAGCACTTCTGAAAAAGACTTCGCCAAAAATCTGGCAGTTTATCCAAATCCAGCCTCGGGTTATACTGAAGTTAAATTTAACCTGAACGAACAGGCCAGGGTTGATATTTCCTTATTTAACCTCTTAGGTAACCTGGTTTATAGTGAGTCAGCGCCAATGCCGGCTGGTTTTGTAAGTAAAACTCTTCAATTGGGGCAACTCTCTAAAGGAGTTTATATGCTTCGCATCAGCACCGAAAACAGTAGCGTTACCCGCCGCCTGATCGTGAAATAAGATTTTTATTATTACTTTAGAAGAGGCTTTCGGTACCGGAAGCCTCTTTTTTTAATTTTTTACAAAGTTTTCACTATTTTTGGATCCTGAAAAACTTCCACTATGAAAAGAAATTACTGGCTTACAATGATTTTGATTACCCTGGCAATAAATGTTTCCGGGCGCGAAATAACCTTGAATGAAGCCGGCGCTGTTGCCCGGGCTTTCATGCATCAAAGTTTAAGCCTGAAACATTCGGTTGATTTTTCAACAGTGAGTACCTCAGGAATTCTTCAAATTCATGCCGGAAACACAGGTATTTACGCTGTCAACCTCAGCAATGGAGGATTTGTGCTGGTGGCTGGTACTGATGCTTCTGTTCCTGTATTGGGCTATTCGTTCGAGGGAATCTTTACCGGTGAATCGATGCCATCGTCTTTTGAAGCATGGTTGGAAGGTTATAAGCTGCAACTCAGCGACCTGGCAATGCGCAATGTTCAGCCAACGGCCGGTATTCAGCAAAAATGGGAAGGCTTGTTAAATTACAATCCCAATCAGGCGAATAACCGCAGTATACTTGAGGTTAGCCCATTGTTGTCAACAACCTGGGATCAGGGCGCCCGCTATAACGAACTTTGTCCTGAAGCCACTGGTGGACCTGGCGGACGTGTTTGGGCCGGTTGTGTGGCAACAGCCATGTCGCAGGTAATCAACTACTGGCGCTATCCGCTTCAGGGCACAGGCTCACATGGATATTATTCCGACTATGGTTATCTCTCTGTAAATTTCGGAGAATCCACCTACGATTATAACCAGATGAATCCAAATATCGCCGGGGAATCGAATTACGAAATGGCTGAAATTC
The DNA here is from genome assembly GCA_013336205.1 of Lentimicrobium sp. GTDB lineage: Bacteria > Bacteroidota > Bacteroidia > Bacteroidales > Lentimicrobiaceae > Lentimicrobium. The sequence continues at coordinate 7,447 of JAAXUD010000113.1, forward strand.
AATATCACTGCGGAGTAGCAGTGGATATGATGTACTCACCCAATGGCTCGGGAGCTTACAGCACAGATGCAGTAGAATCTTTACAGAATTATTTCGGATATTCTGACCAGATCTCACTTGAGTATAAAGATGAATATTCCGATAGTGAATGGGCTGCACTCCTGATGCAGAATCTGGACAATGGCTGGCCAATGTACTATCATGGTTTCGGTTCAGGTGGACATGCCTTTAATGTTGAC
>JAAXUD010000577.1 GCA_013336205.1 Lentimicrobium sp.
TTCTCAGAAAAGAGCCGAATCAGCCGTCAGGTACATTATCCTTCAGGGCGTTGATCCATCCAGAATTATCGCGAAAGGTTATGGTGAAACCAAACTCATTAACCAGTGTGCCGACGGGATCGTTTGCTCCGAACCGGAACACCAGGCCAACCGTCGCACAGAATTCAGAATTTTAAGTATCGATAAACCTTCGAAAGGAAAAAAGTTTGATCCATCAATATTTAAAGTTGGCGATAATGTGGATGTCTATCTGTTTGACCCTGATTTCTTTCAGGAATGTTTTGGAATAACAGCCGAACAGAAAGTTGATGAGCCTGAGATAAAATCAGAAACAACGATTCCAACGGCACCGGAAGCAGTTAAGCCTCCTGCAAATATTCAGAAAGACGACTGCTTTTGCGTCCAGTTACTGGCTACATCAACTGAATTACCCTCCAACAGCAAGGAACTTAAAGGCGTTCAAAATGCCAGAAGTTATTATACAGGCAAATGGTATAAGTACGTAACAGGCTGTGAAAAAACTTATGAAGAAGCCGCTATCCTGCAAAAATCAATCATTGAGCAGGGATTTCCCGAAGCTTTTATAGTAAAGGTTGAAAATGGAAAAATAGTTTCTGCCCGCTAAAACTATTGTAAGGCAATGGAGTTGAGACAGGTTTAACTGTTTCAACTCCTTTTTTCATGAATTTACTGAAGTTTTTTATTCCATAAATCCAATTCCGGAACGGTGTTTCGTCCAGAAAGGTTTTGTTAGAAGGTATAATGCGAAGATAATCAGCAGCAGGTGAGTGGTGATTTCATATCTGAAACCGTATTGAAAAAAGACCAGAAGCAGACGGTAAAGACTGATAACAAAAACCAATAATAATCCTAAAAACTCAAATTGTTGTTTTTGCAAAATAAGAAGCAACACCGATACTGCAAAAACACCGGCGAGCATAGCCACATTAACAAAACTTCCCCAAAAAGAGGAAAGCGAATCTGACCCTGAAGAAATTTCAAAGAAAAAACCGAAAAGGAAAGCAATAACACCCACCCTTAGGGCAATAAGCATTACAATTTTGAGTGAATTAGATCCAGCCAATTCTGAAATTTATGGTAATTAAAATGCTTTAAAACCTATAATTTCTCTTACTTCCCTTATCGTTCTGGCAGCACTTTCGTGTGCCTTTTCTTTCCCAAGATTTGCAACCTTACGAAGATAGGAATCATTGGCACTCAATTCCTGAATTCTGTTTCTGAATGGCTCTGTAAATGCGATGGCATCTTCTGCAAGTTGTTTTTTCATATCGCCATAGCGAATCCTGCAGTTATTATATTCATCTTCGAAGAATGCCAGTGTTTCGGGCGTTGAAAGTGCCTGCATCAGGTTAAAAATATTTTCAATGGCCTGTGGTTTCGGTTGATTTGGTTCTGTTGGCCCACTATCCGTTACCGCTTTCATCACTTTTTTCCTGATAATGGTTGGTTCGTCAATCAGGAAAATGGCATTGCCCTCTCCTTCGGATTTACCCATCTTTGTGCTTCCATCGAGTCCCGGAATCTTCACCAGTTGTTCGCCAAAGTTATAGGCTACCGGTTCAGGAAAATATTCAATATTGTACAAACGGTTAAACCTGTTGGCAAAGGTTCGGGTCATTTCGAGGTGTTGCTCCTGATCTTTACCGACAGGAACTTTATGCGCTTTGTGTATGATAATATCTGCCGCCATCAGGGTTGGATAGGTAAGCAGGCCGGCATTGATATTGTCGGGTTGGGTGCGTGCTTTATCTTTGAATGATGTAACCCGCTCAAGCTCACCAAGGTAGGCATTCATATTGAGAAAAAGATACAATTCAGCCGTTTCGGGTAAATCGCTTTGAAGATAAAGTGTAGCCTTTTCAGGATCCAGACCGGCAGCCAGGTAGTCAACCAGCACACTCTTAACATTACCATGCAGATCGGCAGGGGTAGGGTGGGTGGTTAATGAATGATAATCGGCAATGAAAAAATAGCAGTTGTTCTCATCCTGCATTTTAATAAAATTCTGTAATGCGCCAAAATAATTACCAAGGTGTAAATTACCCGTTGGCCTGATTCCACTAACAACAGTATCCATATAAAAGAAATATTCATCCGGCTGCCTTTAATGGCAGTCCATAATGCAAAAATAATACTTTAATTGTTTGTAATTGCGAATACCTGAATAACAGGCCTGGCCCACTACATCTTTATTTCGTCGCCTGTTTTATTGAAGAAATTGTATTCGAGCAGGTGATAAGAGGGCATGGGTTTCAATCTTATCCAGCGTTTAAATGTCAGGTACCATTTCATTTGAATTGACGGGAACCCTTTTGTAAGATAAGCATGAATGTAAGGATGCAGGGCAATTTTAATAAACGGTTCATTTTGATCCTGAATGAGATAACGAATATTATTTTCAATCTGATCGATCAGTATTATGCTTGGTTTTATCTCACCGGTGCCGCCACAGGAGGGGCATTTCTCGAGAATCTGAACATTCATTTCAGGGCGCACACGCTGCCGTGTAATCTGCACCAGCCCAAATTTACTTGGAGGAAGTATGGTATGTTTTGCATGATCCTTACTCATCTCATCTTTCAGATGCTGATAAAGTTTGCGACGGTTGGTTCCTTCGTGCATGTCGATAAAATCCACCACGATAATCCCACCCATATCGCGTAACCTCAACTGGCGCGCAATTTCAGCAGCAGCTTCCAGATTGACCGCCAGGGCATTCATTTCCTGTGATATTTCCGAATTCACACGGTGGCCGCTGTTAACATCGATAACATGCAGGGCTTCGGTGTGCTCAATAATCAGGTCCACACCACTTTTAATG
>JAAXUD010000114.1 GCA_013336205.1 Lentimicrobium sp.
TGACTTCGTTGTAAAGTGCACTGATACCGACGAAGTTACCATTATCATCGTAGTAACCATTATTCTGGGTAACCATGAATTTATATTCACCATACGGGCATGATGTGCCGCAGTTAGTAATGGTAACCAACGGATCGATAGAGTTTTCATACTGAAAATTAACATCGCAGGTTCCGGGTTGTGAAACGAGGTTCCAGTCAATCTGGTAATACCATCCATCATTACAAAGCTCATCAACGGTGCCATCCAGCTGGAAGCTGCGAACGTCGCAATATTCCTGGTTGTCACCAGCAAGTACTTCAGGTTGTTCGTAGATGTAGATAGAAACCTCGTCATCATCAGAGCATCCTGTAAAGACAGTGCCGTCCCAGAATCCATTGTATTCAGTCCATTTGAAGGTGTATACGCCAGTAGGACATCCAGTCAGGTCATTGACCGTCACCGTTGCTGTGGAATCATTAACGGTAACCAGAGTTACCGGTTTAGGTCCACTAACAAATTCCCATGTACCTCCGGGGAAATAGTTGACACCTTCGACTCCGCAGAATGCGGTAAGGTCAGCCTGAACAGTAAATGCAAATGAGTTGCAGATATGCTGGTCATCACCGGCATCAGCAATAGCTGGTTCGAGGATCCATACATCAACGGAATCGGTACCTTCACAAACGCCGTCGTTGGACTGTGTCAGTTCGAAAGTATACTTACCATATTCGCAAGCATCATCACATCCGCTTATTGCTACGGAAGGATTGAGTGTATTGCCACCGGTGATCACAACATTGCAATTACCCGGTTCAGCCGTTTTTTCCCATGAGTAGGTGGGTTCGTAATCATCGTTACAGGGCTCATCGCCATAACCAAATAAATCGAATTCGAAAGTGTTACAAAGAACCAGTTCTTCGCCGGCATCCGGTTCCGGATCTTCAACGATGGTAACGGTTACAAAGTCTTCAGCATAACATCCGCCGAGGTTTGCTCCCTTTGAGTTCTGTTCAACCCACCTGAAGGTGTAATCACCATAGAGGCAAACACCAGCAGCACCGGTGATGCTAACTTCGGTATTGGCAAGTTCTTCATCAGTGATTGCAACAACTGCACCAGCAGGATATGAAACCAATTCCCAGTAAGCAGTTGACCAATAATTGGTTCCTTCAACTCCACAATAAACAAAAGGTGTAGCACCCAGGTTGAAAGTAAAGTCATCGCAAATTGGCGCAATAGTTCCAGCTTCAGCAACAGGTTGCTGGTAGAAACGAATGATGGCATCATCTTCATCATAGCACTCACCGTTCTGCACCTGGAATTCAACAGTATATTCGCCATATTCGCAAGCCGGAATTGGATCTATACAGGCTTGAACTGTTGTTTCGAAAGGATAAACGAGATCCTGATCCGGATCGAAGTTCAATGTTCCCGGACCGCTAGTCTGGTACCAGGAATAGGCAGAAGCCGGGGAATAGACCGTTAATCCGGTTGATCCCACGAGATAAACGCAAAGTTCATTACAAACATTGATATCCGGGCCGGCATCAGCGTAGGGTTGGCATGAGAAGTCAATCACGATACATTCAGTAACCGGAGGACATAAAGTTGGCTCAACAGTCACACACAACTCGTATAAACCACATTCGGGAACTGTCAGTGTGAATTGCCCTGAAGTTGTGGGGCCGACATAAGGTAGGCCGTTGAGTGTCCAGACAACATTTGTGCCAGGATCTGGCTGGGCGCTCGTGCGTGAGAAAGTCACGGTCGTGAAAAGGCCGTCAATTTCGCAAACATCCGGGGCGCTCAGTGTAACGGTCTCAGGTCCGTAAAAGAAGTATTCAGTTTCAACGAATGTGCTGAAAGCAGCCCAGGTGTATCTCAATGAGTAAGAACCGGGTTGGTCAACTTCGAATAACATGTCATATTCATTCAAACCGCTAAGCAAATTAACGTTACCAGGGCCGCCTTCAACGGTCCACAACCCTGAATCGTCCGCCGGACAGAAGCCGGTAGGTAAAGTTCCGGCCTTAGCTTGATTTAATACAAAGGTTCCTGGCGGTTGATCGAAGCAAACGTCTCTATCAATAATGAAATAGGTACAATCGGCACGATTTCCATTTCCACTATCTTTTATCATAACTTTTGCTCCTTCTGGTGCTTGATAATTCAGGTACGCATAATATCCAGCTGCAAGCTCGATCGTACCTATTGCAGGATTTTGCAAGGCCTCGATCAGTTGCTCATTATTAGCCACTCTCACTGACTTGCCGGTTTGGGCATAGGAGGTAAATCCGACCAGGAGCATGACTAATACCAGCAGTACTGCTTTTAGAGGCACCAGCAGGCATTTGTGTTTTAATTCGTAGTTTGTTTCCATAATAATAGAATTTTAATTAATAATTAGTGTTTCAATATCAGAATTGTTTATATGTTATTGATTATGAAGATATTTACTTGGCATAACTGGTTTAATTTCTTTAAAGGGAAAAATTAAACTATAGATTTTACACATCCAACCACAAACTTATAACAATTATAAATAAAAAGCAAATATTTTTATTAAAAAAGACTAGTAAAATAAAATGGTTGAATTTTAGTAAAGTCTTGTCTAATTCAATAAAATAGTTTGCTTGGAAAGTCAAAGGTACGGAGTGAAAGTCAAAATTCGAAAAAAAAAATGTTAAATCTTTGTTAATTGATGGATAGGGGGCTCTTAATCGCTGAAAGTGAACCATTTTAGTATGGCATTATGCTATTGATTTATAAGGAGTCTTTTTGAGCATAATATATATAAGGTATAATTTCAGTTATTTAACCAGAAAAGTAGATTGCACCTCCAGCATGGTCCATACTGCTGCCTGTTACCGAGTGCAATATGTTTGCTTTTCCGGTCCAGCGAAGTGTACCGAGAAAAGCAAATACAAGTGCTTCTTTAAAATCTGATAATTCTTTTGACGGGATTACCCAATTATGGCTACCGGTCTTCCGGATGGTTTTCATGAGAAACAGATTGTGAACTCCGCCACCGGTGACCAGTATCTTTGAATTTGGTTTTGTGGCCAGATTATGATTGATCTGAATACCGATGTGCTCACAAATTGTCCGAGCCAGGTCATTCAGGGATCCGGTATAATTTTCACAAATCGGAAGAAATGTTTGTTCCACCCATTCCCTGCCCAATGATTTGGGCCATTTCTGCTGATAGTAAGCCAGATTGTTGAAATGTGCGAGTAGTTCACTGTCAATTTCACCGGACCGGGCTATTTGTCCGTCTTTATCATAATCAAGTCCCTCGCGATGAGCCAACTTATTTAAAACGATATTGACCGGGCAAATGTCGAAGGCGATCCTGTTTCCCTGCCATTCCATGGAGATATTTGCAAACCCCCCAAGATTCAGACAAGCATCAAACTCTGAAAAAAGCAATCGGTCACCAATAGGCACCAGCGGAGCTCCCTGCCCGCCCAGGGCGACATCCAGCGAGCGAAAATCGCAGATAACCGGTAATCTTGTTTCAGCGGCTATCGCGCTTCCGGCGCCTACCTGTACCGTCAGTCCATGAGCAGGTTGGTGAAATATCGTATGGCCATGGGAGGCGATCAGGTCAGGAATAAAGCCTGTTTGATCCAGGAAGGAACGGGTAAGACGGCCCAGCAAGTGTCCATATTCCATATTCAGAAACGAAAAAGTCAAAGCATCCGTTCCTGGTAAATCAGTAAGTTTGTTCTTCCATTCAGGGGAGTAGGGGTAGGTATGACTATAGTGGATTTTATATGACCATTTATTATCAGCCAGGATGAATTCACAGGCGGCAATATCAATTCCATCGAGTGAAGTTCCTGACATCAGGCCGATTGCATTGTACTTTTTCATTTAAAAGAGCCTTGTCAGTGTTTCAAGTTTCATTTTGCGTGAACCTTTCAGCAGGATCGTCATATTACTGACGGGATGGTTTTGCAGCCAGGTTTCTGCTTCAAATATTCCCGGGAAAAACATATTCCATTTCCCTGATCCAGCTTTACTAAAATTCTCACCAATGAAGATCGCATTTTGCAAAGTTAACTCCTGAACGAAATTTATTATTTCCCGGTGCTCTTCGAGGCTATTGCTGCCCAGTTCCATCATGTCGCCAAGGATAGCCATTTTATTGGGTGTATTTATCCTGCTAAAATTATCAAGTGCTGCTTTCATGCTAGAAGGATTGGCATTATAGGCATCCAGGATGAGGGTGTTCCTGTCGGTGCGAATGTATTGGGAACGGTTATTTTCAGGGGTATATGACGCTATGGCCCGGTCGATCTTTTCCGGGCTGATCCCGAAATGCAATCCAATGCAGATTGCGGCCATTATATTTTCAAAATTATAATCGCCAAACAGGCTGGATTTAGCCAGGCCATTTTGCTGTCCATTCGACCATTTTACTTCCAGAAACGGATCTCTGCGCATGATCTCGCCTTTACAGGAAGCACTTTCGGAAGAGCCATAGGATGATAATTTCATTCCATCGGACAGGCTTACCAGAAGTTGGTTATCCTGGTTAATGAAAATTAGGCCGTCATTCTGTTTAATAAAATTATAAAGTTCCGATTTCGCTTTAATCACGCCTTGAAAACTTCCAAAACCTTCAAGATGGGCTTTTCCGATATTCGTAATCACCCCAAAATCAGGTTTTGCTATCTGGCAAAGGCCTGCGATCTCGCCAACATGGTTTGCGCCCATTTCAACGACGGCAAATGAAGTATTTTCTTCAATAGAAAGCACAGTCAGTGGAACACCCAGATGGTTATTATAATTTCCTCTTGTTATAACGGTTTGAAACGTTGAAGAAAGCACTTTCCCGATCAGTTCTTTTGAAGTTGTTTTTCCATTAGAGCCTGTTATCCCAATGACGGTTGATTTTATCAGGCTTCGATGGAACATTGCCAGTTTTTGGAGTGCTGCCAGTGTATCGGGGACGAGGATACAACGGTCGCCGGTCATGAATTCGGGATTATCAATTATAGCAAAGGCTACCCCTTTTTCAACCGCTTTCATAGCGAAATGATTTCCATCGAAATTATCGCCTTTAATTGCAAAAAAGAGTGAACCAGGTATTGCTGTTCTTGAGTCAGTAGATATGACAGGGTATTTTCGGTAAAGGCTATAAAGTTCTTCGGTATTCATCATTAAAGGGTTATGCTTAATGACAAAGATAAAAAAAACCCCATGCAGTTCAAACGGCATGGGGGTATAAACAATCTTTGAATTTCTTATTTTCCCCGCATGGGGTCACCGACGCGGATCATAGCACAGCGGAAGCCTACCCAGTTGGTGGAAACAGATTCGTCAAGATAGCGGCGTGTGCCCGGGCTGAGGAAGTAGGGGCCATCTTTCCATGAGCCACCTTTAACGACTCTTGATTTATCAGTAATCATAGATGTTACGCCGTATTCATACATTTCAGAAGTTGTATTCCTACCTGGGTCTGTAATCCAGTCATTGGCAATATTTGACTGGAAATCACCATCAGCATAGTTAATATTATCGGCTTTACGATAGTTTGTACGGTTCATACTTTCTTCAACTGTGACCGGAACGCGGGGCATTCTTCCGAGGCTATCGGCTTCCAGGAGGAATCCATCTGCATCAGTAGCAGGTTTAGTGAAAACATTACCACGGAATGGGGCATAATCCTGAACGACTTCAGGGGAAAGGGCACGATAAACGTCGAGTGTCCATTCAGCTACATTACCAGCCATGTTATACAAGCCATAATCATTAGGCCAATAAGAACCCACTGGTGCGGGGAGGTCAGCGCCGTCATTCAGGTTACCTGAAACGCCCATATAATCTCCATTTGCTCTTTTAAAGTTTGCAACGAAACTACCATAGTATTTTTTCTGGTCGGTACGCAGGAGGTTGCCATTCCAGGGGTAAATTCTTCTTTCCACGACTCTTTCATAGACCGTATTACCGATCAGGCCCAATGCTGCAAATTCCCATTCAGCTTCGGTTGGCAGCCTGTATTTCGGAAGCAGTATACCATCCATGAGGGTGACAGCGCGTTCGCCTGTACTGCTGGGGTCAAGATTTTGTTTAGGTTTATTTACGAGGCCCTGGTATTGACCGGCGAGGTAGGCATCGGTATTAAAATTATCCCTGTTTTTCTGGTCCGGATCAAAATCAAGAATACCTTCATTAATCAGGATAATTTCGTTGACCCTGTCCGTTCTCCAGAGACAATAGTCATTAGCCTGCACCCAGGTAACACCCACAACGGGGTAATCATGGTAGGCCGGGTGGCGAAGGTAATTTTCGACCAGTGGTTCATTATAAGCGAGTTTTTCACGCCATACCAAAGTATCAGGGCGGGCATTACGGACGACGACGGGAAAATCCTGGCCGAATACGCGATTCAACCAGTAGAGATACTCGAGGTAATCAAGATTACTTACTTCCGTTTGGTCCATATAAAATGAAGGGACTGTTACTTTTCTGGGTATATTGTCCCATTCGTAGGTAAGGTTTTCAAAATTGCCACCCATAGTAAAAGAACCTCCTTCGACCAAAACCAAACCGGGGCCGGTTGATTGTTCCCTGGCTGCGGCCACTTCAAATCCGCCAAGTTCCGGGTTGTTATATTCCCAGCCGGTAGTTCGGGAGGCTTCTTTTTGACAGGAGGTCATCAGGGCCAGAAAGGCGCCTAGAATAAAAACTGATCTCAAAATCCTGAATCTGATCATATTTGGTAAACATTAATTTTCGACATATAATAACTAAAAGCCCGGGGCATTTATTGCACGAATCTTTCTCTTTTTTTCTATACAATTGAATTGCCAGCCGATAGATATTTCGTGTGACCCTCCAGTATTGCTTTTGAGCTTGGAAAGAGTAATATCATAACTATAACCTATTTTAAGGTTTTGATAGTTAATACCGGCAAGGACGATAACGGCGTCAGCATTTTCGAAGTTATGCCTGAACCAGGTTCCGATGACGATAGGCAGCCGGATCACATAGACCCCTGCATTGAGCTGGTGAAAATCTCCCTGTTGCTGATACAATATATTCGGTGCGATATAAAATTTCGGTTCACTATCTTCGGTAAAACCCATTCCGCCACCTTCAAGGTTGATATTTACACCAAGGTGCCCGGTGATTTTCATGGGCAGGTTGTTTACGTTTTCATTATAGAAAGCCAATTCCGGTTCTGTCAGGTGATTCACAGCAACACCGCCATGGAGAATACTTTTCCAGCCGAAAACCAAACCGGCGGAAAAGTCAGCCTGGACAACCGATGATTTATCGGGAGGGATTTCGCCGGTAGGCAGGACAAATCCCTGTTGCGGGTCGATCTGATCACCAAACTGCAATAAATCCCAGTTAAGGCTTTTCTGAAGGAAAGTACCTTGCAGGGCCATATTGATATAGAGATTTTCAGATGCCTGGAGGCTATATGCATAAATCAAGCTTGCCTGGGTGGTTTTCAGGATTCCATCACCGGCATTATCCATATTGACCAGGACACCGATCCCTCCATGAAGTTTGTTAACATACTGGTCATAAGAAGCGCTGTAAGTCACGAAGCTTTTGGCCAGACCAGGCCATTGATTGCGGTAATTAATCACTGCCCTGGGGCAGATTTCAGCTCCTGTAAGGGCAGGGTTCAGGTACAGCGGATTAGCATAAAACTGGG
>JAAXUD010000115.1 GCA_013336205.1 Lentimicrobium sp.
CAGGCAGGCAGGCAGGAACTCACCAATTTCAATATGTTGATAAACAATATTTTGCGAAGCCTTTCTGTCTGAGCAGTCAGGCAGAAAGGCTTGGTGTCCTGGTTTTTTGGTGTCGAATCTTCATTTGTGACTTTTCAGAGCAGACTCAATGTTCTTTAGTGCTTAAAATCCGCTGGATCGCCAGGCCAAAAATGTTTGTTGCCCTATCAATGAAGATTCAATGCCTTTTTTTTATCGGTTGTTGCTAAGTTTGTGCAATTCAGTTTACAAGAAAATAAGGTATAATAAGAAAGCAGAGACTCACCGGTGAATCTCTGCTTTCTTAATTGTAAAAAATATTGACTTATCAGCTACCTGTAATAAGCGGTAATAAACTTCAGAATATTGCTTTCAACCCGGCCCGGTACATCGGTGATATCAGAACGCTCAAAAGGGGAACCGGTGATGCTTTCGTACAGTTCGATGTATCGCTCAGAAACCTGATTTACAAAAAGGTCGGTCATTTCGGGTATCTGCTGGCCTTCCTTTCCCTGAAAGTTGTTGGCAATCAGCCATTCACGTACAAACTCCTTCGAGAGTTGCTTCTGAGCTTCTCCGGTAGCCTGACGGCGCTCATAACCTTCGAGGTAGAAGTAGCGGGAAGAGTCGGGTGTGTGAATTTCATCGATAAGGAAAATCCCGTCACCATCTTTGCCAAATTCGTATTTGGTATCCACCAGGATTAAGCCCATGCGGGCAGCGATTTCGGTACCACGCTGATAAAGCTTGCGGGTATAATCCTCTAGTTTCAGATATTCAGCCTCCTCAACAATGCCCTGCCGGAGTATTTCTTCGCGCGAGATGTCTTCATCGTGGCCAACACTCGCTTTGGTGGTCGGGGTAATAATCGGTTGCGGGAAACGGTCGTTTTCCTTCATACCTTCCGGCATGGGAATACCACAGATGGTCCTCACGCCTTCTTTGTACTCGCGCCAGGCATGCCCCGAAAGGTAGCCGCGGATGACCATTTCTACCTTAAACGGTTCGCACAGCCTGCCTACAGTAACCATAGGATCGGGCGTAGCTATTTTCCAGTTGGGAACGATATCGGCGGTGGCGTCCAGGAATTTTGAGGCTATCTGGTTAAGCACCTGACCTTTGTAGGGTATTCCTTTCGGAAGAACCACGTCGAAAGCCGAAATCCGGTCAGTAGTTACCATGATAAGTAATTCACCCTTAATAAAATATACGTCACGGACTTTACCGGTATAGAGATCTGTCTGCCCTGGAAAAGTGAAATTTGTTTTTGTGATTGCGTTCGACATTTTCAACATTTTATCGGTTCTCTTTTTGTTTATATACAATGCTGTCTTAATGAAACGTTCAGTGAAGCAAAAGTATTGATCCGGTTGACAATTATTTATGCTTCAAGCCATAGATATCCATAGGGAGGCAGTGTAAATGGAGTCTCCACAGGTTTGTTGCTGGCCAGGTTGACGAAATCAAGGTTATTGTCATCAATGGCTTTAATGGTTATTTCCTTATCGGAAAGGTTGTTGATAACCAGCACCCGTTGACCCGGCATTGACCTGAAATAGGCCAGCAAGGGTTTTTCATGATTTTCACGTGGTGAGATTTCAAGTGTGGCCCATTCACAGTCGCCACGGCCAAAAACCTGCCACTGCCCGCGAATTTTCAATTGTTCGGTTATCGTTTTATAAACGGTGGCAGTTAATGAATCCTTGTCAGCCAATTCAGAAGCCGTCTGCTGCCAGTTCAGCGGCCCGCGGACAAAGTAGCGGGTGTCGTCTTTGCCAGTTTCCAGTTTGAAACTTTCGTAGAAGTCTTCATTGTTTAGTTTAGCAAATTCATCGCCGTAATAGACAATCGGTGTTCCCGGCAAGGTAAGCATGATGCTGTATGCCAGCGCTATCTTGCGGGAATCCCTGTCGAGCAGTTCAGCAAGCCTGGCCGAAATGCCTTCGCCAACCCTGAAATCCCAGCGGGGATCCTTGCAATAATGCCCATGAATGATAGCCCGGTCTTCGGGTGTAACCATTTCGAGGGTAAGCTCATCGTGCAGCCTGAGAAACATAAACCACTGGTTTTCAGGAGCAATTTCCGGGGTGACCGAAGGATGAAGTACTTCATGAATGGGTGAAGCATCTTTGACGGCCATTGCTTTAAAAATCATGGGCATCAGTGGAAAATGATAGCCGGCATGACATTCATCTCCATCGCCAAAATATTTAACTACTTCCTTTGGTGGCTGGCAGGCCTCGGCAAGCAAGAGCGTATTTGGCCTGACGTATTCAAGCACTGCCCTGAATATCTTAATAATGGTATGTGTTTGCGGTAAATTCTCGCAATCGGTGCCATCTTCTTTCCAGATGTAGGGTATGGCATCGGCCCTGAACCCATCGAGGCCCTGGCTGAGCCAGAAGAGCAGAATGCGGCTGATTTCAATCAGTACATCCGGGTTTTTATAATTCAGGTCGGGCTGAAATTCAAAGAAACGGTGAAAAAAATACCATTCACCGTCTTTTTCCCAGTTGCTGGGACACATTCCTTTGAAAAGAAGCCGGGTTTCCTTGTATTTATTGGTGTCTTTGTTCCAGATATAATATTCACGGTAAGGATTTTCAGGTCCTTTGCGGGATTCCACAAACCAGGGGTGCTCTGCTGAAGTGTGGTTCATCGCAATATCAAATATAACCCTGATACCACGGGCATGAGCTTCCTCAAGGAAATCGCGGAAAGCCTTCTGCTTGACTTCTACTGCGGTGTTTTCAGGCAGCCCCAAAAGCTCAGCCCTGATATTGCGGTAATCGCGGATATCGAAGCCGGCATCACGCATCGGGGAATCAAGAATCGGGAGCAACCAGATGCAGGTTACACCCAGGTCTTTGAGGTGGTCCAGCTTTTCGGAAAGCCCCTGAAATGTGCCGGCAAAAAAATCAACATACAACGAATAAATCACGGCATCCTTATACCAGCCTTCAGTCTGAGGGCTAAATTTATTGTTGCTGCGGGCGGTCTCAATCTCTTTTAACAGAATCTCCAGTTTAGAATTGCTGTCAGCATCAGTATATAGTTCATGCCAGGCAGTCCTGATTTTTTCCAGTGGATTGATATTCATAACTTTATAAATAATACATTAAGAAATGGTTCTGAATGCAAATTTAATTTTTATTAGCCTTTATCAGCCAGCTTGAATTGTTTTTTATCTTAGTATCGTTTTTAAGTCATATTCCTCTTCATTTATGAGGCTTTCGGTTAAGTTACATGGCATTTCGTGTCTGGTTATTGCGGCTATTGTCATGCTGTTTTCGCAAACTACTATTGCGCAGTATAATTACTTTAACCTTCCCTTCAATAAAAACAGGAGCACTTTAAGTTTTGAAAATTTCGACAATATTGTAATTATTGAAGCACTGCTGAACGATTCGATTCCTGTCAGGCTCATATTAGACAGTGGAGTTGAAGGTATCATCATTACTGATATGTCGGTTGTGGGGCAGTTAGCCGATCGTTGTATCCGTAATTTCAGAATTTCTGCTCCGGGCACTATTGAAGTCCTCGAGGCTTGTATTACCAGTCCGGTAATAGCAAAAATCAAAGGATTGGACCCGGCCATCACAAACCTGATTCTGTTAAGCGATGATTACTTCTCACTTGAAGAATATATCGGCACCAAAGTACACGGCCTGATTGGAATTGATAAGTTTAAAAACATGGTGGTAACCACCAATTACGACAGAAACCTGCTGACTTTTAAGCGGCCGTCACACTATAAACTACCGGCAAAAGGACAGGTTATCCCGATAAGTATAAACCGGGGCAAACCCTACGTGACCGCACGGGTAGAATTTGACAATGGCACAATTAAGGATTTAAGGCTGCTGATCGATTCCGGGGCCAATCATCCGCTGTTGCTTGAGAATGACAGCCTTGACGGATATAAGCCTCAAAAATCAGTAAAAGCAGTTATAGGCAAAGGACTGGCAGGCAATATGGAAGGAAGCTTTGCCAGGGTTGGCTGGCTTCTACTGGGTAATTACCGGCTTGATAATATAATAACGTCTTTCACTGACGATTACCTGCCCGGAAGTTCGGACCTGAATATGAACAGGCATGGAACCCTGGGTGCCGGGGCTTTATCGCGCTTCAGGGTAACTTATGACTATCAGCGTGAAAGGATAATACTGCAGAAGGGATCAAAGTTCAGTCAACCCTTTGAGTACAATATGAGTGGCATTACTTTCAGGTCTATTGGTTCATTTTTTAATGTCTTTGAAATTACCGATATTATTCCGGGGTCTCCGGCTGATGAGTCAGGCCTACTCCCCGGCGATATACTGCTTGCTATCGATAACAAAAGCACGTTTACCATGAATATGGGTGAAATAAACCGATTGCTGAGTGCAGGTGAAGGCGTAAGAGTTGACCTTCAAATCAGTCGCGATGGTAAACATAAGTATATAAGAATCAGACTTCGTAAACTGATCTGAGTTTTTTCTAATTTTTGATTTTCCCGGTTATCTGTGGATCAGTATAAACTGATATATACCCAATGTGGCTGGTTTTTTGTATTTTTGACCACTTATTAAACTGCCGGCACATTAATTTTCATCCATACCTGCAACTTTTTTATAACATGCAACACAACAACTTATTTAAACACCCACTGCTAGCAGCAGTAATTCTATTTCTTGGTTTCTGGTCAATCCCTTCCTTTTCCTTTGCACAGGACGATTTGCGGGTTGAACCTCCTTCATGGTGGGCCGGTATGAAACACAATAAACTCCAGCTACTCGTCCATGGAAAGGATATTACTGCCATGAAAGCAGTTATAAAATATCCGGGAATTACACTGGAGAGCCAGGAAAGCGTTGAAAATCCCAACTACCTTTTTTTAAACCTTCTGCTTGATCAGAAACTGAAGCCCGGATCATTTGACATTACCCTGACTGTGAATGGAAAGAAAACCTATAGTTACCGGTATGAAATTAAACAACGCGATGCAGGCTCGGCCAGCCGCCAGGGCTTTACACCCGCTGATGTTGTTTACCTGCTGATGCCCGATCGTTTTGCCAATGGTGATCCTGCTAACGACAGCATGCCCGGCATGCTCGAAAAACCTGACCGCAGTAAACCACTGGGCAGGCATGGCGGCGATATTGCCGGTATCCGCAAGCACCTTGACTATATCAAAGAATTGGGTGTTACCACCATCTGGCCAAATCCACTGCTCGAGAATAACAACAAAGCAGCCAGCTATCACGGCTATGCCATCACCGACTTTTACAGGGTTGATCCCCGTTTTGGAACCAATGCTGATTATCGCGCCCTGGTTGACGAGGCCCATGGCAAAGACCTCAAAGTAATTATGGATATGGTTTTCAATCATTGTGGGCTGAACCACTGGTTTATCAATGACCTGCCCATGAAAAGCTGGATCCACCAGTTTCCTGAATACACACGCTCAAACTTCAGGGCTGAGTCGATTACCGATATTTATGCAGCTGAGACTGACCGGAACCTAATGCTGCAAGGCTGGTTCGACACCAATATGCCCGACCTCGACCAACGCAATCCTTACCTGAGGGAGTACCTGATTCAGAACAGCATCTGGTGGGTTGAATTTGCCGCACTTGACGGCATCAGGCTCGACACACAGCCCTATCCTTACAAGGAAATGATGGCGGAATGGTCGAAGAGGATCTTTATGGAATACCCGAACTTCAACCTGGTAGGTGAAGCCTGGATGCAACGCGAATCAATGACTGCTTATTATCAGAAGGACGCCATCGTTGGCGACGGATATAATTCCGGTGTACCCTCGGTTACCGATTTTCCGCTTTACAACGCTATGACCCGTGCATTTACCGAAAATGAAAGCTGGGACGAAGGCATGGCCAGACTCTATTATGTCTTGTCGCAGGATTTTTTGTATGCCAACCCTAATTACCTGTTAACCTTTCTCGACAATCATGACCTGAACCGGTATTACAATTCTATTGGCAGAGACCTGCAGGCACTAAAGATGGCCACTGCTTTCCTGCTGACTACCCGTGGTACTCCGCAAATTTATTATGGCACCGAGCTCCTTATGGATGGAAATTCCGGTGTAAGCCACGGTGATATAAGAAAGGATTTTCCGGGTGGCTGGCCGGGAGATACGCTGAATGCTTTTACCCCACAGGGACGAAATGCCGGTCAGAATGAGGCCTTTGATTATATGCAGAAACTGTTGAACTGGCGTAAAAACAATGCAGCACTTACCCACGGAAAACTTAAACACTTTGTACCTGCTGACGGCGTTTACGTCTATTTCCGGACAGCTGGTGAACAATCAGTAATGGTAGTTATTAACCGCAACACCAAAGATAAGGTTTTGAATATGAGCCGCTTTGCCGAAGGAACAGCCGGCTATACTGCAGGACTGGATGTTGTTAACGGCAATAGTGTAGTGCTTGGCGCTGAAATGAACTTTCCGGCACGGACGGCTACTGTTTACGAGTTAAAAAAGTAAACGTCCAATCCATTGATAACGGGCAATAAATGCCCGTTTTTTCCTTTATCCTACAATACTGAATCGTTGATACCCAAGCCCCGGAAAAAACGCAGAAAGATTGCGCCGGTAAAACTCTATTTGTTTGCCGGATTACTTTTATTATTGGTTATAGCAGCCGGTCCCCCGGTGTATCGCTATCTCGTTTCCTTATACAGGAGTGGCTTTTCATTTTCAGCGGCAGATCAGTATCATAACCTGAAGAATTTTGGGGTGCCGGTTCCCACAGGGTATAAAGTGCATGGCATTGATGTATCACATCACCAGGGTCGCATTAACTGGACGGAAGTTGATACCATGAATGTAAACGGCATCAGGATCGACTTTGCAATTCTGAAGGCAACGGAGGGTATTACCAGGCAAGACCGGCAGTTTGAAAGGAACTGGAAAAAAACCAGGGAAGCCGGCATTATCCGTGGCGCCTATCACTTCTACCATCCTTCGCGCAATGCCAAAGATCAGGCTATGAATTTCATTAAACAGGTAGAGTTGCTCCCGGGCGATCTGCCTCCGGTTTTAGACATTGAAGTAAGTAACCGGAAATCAAAAAAGGAGATTGTTGCCGGCGCACTTGAATGGTGCAGAATTATTGAAGAGTACTACGGGGTGAAACCGGTTATCTATACCAGTCCTGGATTTTACAACAAATACCTGACCGACGACTTTGGAGATTACCTGCTCTGGATTGCCCACTACAATGAGGAAATTCCGGATATGCACCACCGCAAATGGCACTTCTGGCAACATACCGATAAGGCTAAAATCAACGGAATCACAGGCGGGGTTGACCTGAATGTCTTTAATGGCAGCCTTTCTAAGCTGCAAAGGATTTGCGTGGAGGAAGGGAAGTAAAAAGTAAAAAGTAAAAAGTCTAAAGTTCAAAGCTCAAAGTTCAAAGCTCAAAGTTCAAAGTTTACCCGACGCAAAGCAGTGGAGGCGGGCTCAAAGTAAAAAGTAAAAAGTCTGAAATAATAGATAAAAAGGCTTGACTGCACCTTCATAGGAGTGCCAAAATTCAAAGTTAGCGCACATCCTGTTTTCGGACCTGTCTGCCTGGCAAAATGTCTGTCTGACTGCGTCAAGCAAATATAACTGGTGCGTGTAC
>JAAXUD010000578.1 GCA_013336205.1 Lentimicrobium sp.
TTGGCCTTTCATCACTTACACTCAATGAGAATTTCAGTGTTGGTATTGAAGAATTACTGAAAAAAGAAACACGGATTTACCCAAATCCTGTCATGAACAATATTTTTGTGGATATAAACCTGAAAAATAGTGGGAATATGCTTGCCGAAGCTTACAATATGAATGGTCAGCTGGCTCAGGTCTTATTCGATGGCGGATTGCAGTCGGGAAAGCAAACCTTGTCGTTTAAAAACGATCTGAATCCGGGCTCTTATGTATTGCGCATGATTACCCCTGACGGAACGCTCAACCGGAAACTTCTGGTCAACTAAACGCATCCTTCAAAGTCTCCGGTTTGCCTCTGTTTATTTTTACAGACAGTGGTTTACCGGAGACTGTTAATGATTAAGTCTGCTTCAGCTGATCTTTTCATCCTTTGCCATGTCGGGATGCCTTAACTTCAGAACAAAAGAAGATGAAATAGTTCTGACTCTTAATTAACTCTATTAACAAACTGAAATCAAATGGCGACTTTAGCAACCAGGAATTCAGCCAGCCTACTGACCCGCATTGCCGGATTTGTATTTATTACCTTAATGGTGACCTCTTGTTATTACGACAACGAAGAGTACCTATACCCTGAATTACCCGGAGGCGAATGTGATACGACCGGGGTGACATACTCAGGCGTTGTTTCACCGCTCATGGCTTCTAACTGCAATGGTTGCCACAGTCCTGCTGCTCCTTCCGGCGGTGTAGTTACCAGTACCTATGAAGGGTTGAAAACAGCAGTGAATAATGGCTCTTTCAGGAAAGCGATCAATCACGAAACAGGGGCATCACCCATGCCAAAAAACGGGAACAAACTACCAGATTGTGATCTTAAAAAGATAGACGCCTGGATTAATCAGGGAGCACCTCAGAACTAAGCAAATAAAAACATTGACAAATGAAAAACAGAATTCATTACAGGCTGGCTTTTCTTATCCTTACGCTCTGGCTTCCTTTACTAGCCTCGACTCAGAACCTGATGGATGTTTTCGGAGAGGAAGAACCTACCACTGAATACAGTTATGCTACCTTTAAAACAACCAGGGTAGTCAGTGGGCACTCTGTCGAAAATCCGGCCAACGGGGTGCTACTTTTCATGATATCACACCGCTTTGGTAAAATCAATTCCGGTGCCTATGATTTTTTCGGTCTTGATCAGGCCACCATCAGGCTTGGACTGGAATATGGTATCAACGACTTTCTCAGTGTAGGCCTTGGCAGAAGTTCCTATCAAAAAACATACGATGGCTTTATCAAGGCAAAAGTGCTCAGACAAAGTAAAGGAGCACGAAATATGCCCATTACCCTGACACTGTTTTCCTCGATAGATGCCTTTTCGCTTAAATGGCAGGACACAACCCGCCAGAATTATTTCAGTTCCCGCCTGGCCTTTGTCAACCAGTTACTGATAGCAAGGAAATTCAACGATAATCTTTCTCTACAGTTCACACCGACCTTTATCCATAAGAACCTGGTATCCTCAGAATCAGATGATAACGACACCTTTGCGCTTGGATTCAGCGGCCGCTATAAACTTACCCAGCGGCTGAGTTTCAACGCAGAATATTTTTATGTGCTACCAGGTAGTGTTGCCGACAATTTTGAAAATCCTCTCTCCTTTGGATTTGACATTGAGACCGGTGGGCATGTATTTCAGCTCCACTTCTCAAATGCCCAACCCATGTTCGAAAGGGCCTTTATCACCGAAACAATGGGCAAATGGAGCAATGGAGATATCTATTTCGGGTTTAACATCAGCCGTGTTTTTACGATTAAGAAACCAGCAGAGTTCAAAAAATAACTTTAGCCCGCTAATTCCCGGTCAACATTCCTTACATTTGGACAGGGGAATGGTTTTTGCAACAAACAGCCTGCCTTTAATCATTTAAACAGCTGTTATGAAGGAAGAAAAACGCCGGCTTATTACATCCATATCAATATCCGCGGCAATTGTAGCTGTAATGTGGGTGGTTAAAGCTGTTGAAATGATCGCCAATATTTCATTGTCGTTTCTGGGCATTTTACCCATTCAGGCCAAAGGTCTTCCGGGAATCCTGTTTTCCCCGCTTTTACATGCCGATCTGGCACACCTGTCTGCCAATTCAGCACCATTTTTTATCCTTACCGCAGCACTCATTTATTATTACAAATCCGATGCAATTCGGATTTTAATCTATTCATGGTTAATTACTGGTTTGTGGGTATGGCTTTTCGCCCGTGGAAACGGATACCATATTGGCGCCAGCGGTGTGGTGTATGCGCTGGCTGCGTTTCATTTTGTGAGTGGGGTTATCAGGCGCGAACCCCGGTTGATGGCTTTCAGTCTGCTCGTCGCATTTCTTTATGGAAGTATGGTTTGGGGGTTTTTCCCTGAATTTTTTCCTGAAAGGAATATCTCCTGGGAATCACACCTGATGGGCTTCCTTGCCGGAACCGTTCTCGCTTTTTTCTTTAAGCACAGCGGGCCGCAACCAAAAGTTTACTTATGGCCTGAAGAAGACGATGAAGAAACACCCGAATGGTACAAAGAAGATTCTACAGCACCGCCCTTACCCGGTGCCACTACCTCTACAGCTGATGATAACAAATTGAATGTAAAGTAGTTTCAAGTCTAAAGTAAAAAGTAAAAAGTTTAAAGTTTAAAGCTCAAAGTAAAAAAATATAATTAGACACCAAGAAACCAAGACACCATCCCGATAGCTATCGGGATACACAAAATATTGTATATCAATATATTAAATTTGGTGAGTTTTAGTGTTTTAGTGGCTTGGTGTCAAAAATGGAGTTTTCGGAGG
>JAAXUD010000579.1 GCA_013336205.1 Lentimicrobium sp.
CTTACTGAATGCAATGACAAGGAACTTGTGAATGCCAAAATGCTGTTTATAGCTAATGGGGTAGGTGAAGCCGCCGTTTTAGCCCAGGTTAAATGGTTGAGCGATATCGGGTGTAAAGTTGATGTACTGCTGGCGGCTAAGTCAAAAAATAAAATGCTTTTCAGGGCGGAAATTGAAAAATTAAGCAACCAGGTTTATTATGCAACTGAAGATGGAAGCACCGGTTTTCATGGTTCGGCAGCTCAATTACTGGACATATTGCTTGAAAAGGATGTAAGCAGCTTCGATCTGATTACTTCGATAGGGCCGCTGAAATTTATGAAGTCTGTATCAGCCGTAGCACTGAAATACGGGATTCCCGTTACAGTTGGCTTTGAAGCCTTGTTGACCTCCGCATTGTTGGCTGACAATAATTTCAAAATTATTACCGGTAATGACCAAAAAGATGTGACCATTGATGGGCCTGAGTTTAATGCGCCGTTGATTGATTTTGATCACGCCATCAATCATCAGCTTGCCAATCTGACCATTCTTGACCAGGCAGGGAAATCTGATCGTTCTCAGGCCGCGGTTCATGAAATAGGGAAACCTTACAAAACAGCACCAATCCCAAGGCAGGCTTAATTTTATTAAAATGAAAAATCATCCCTTGAATCCGGAGCTTAGAACTGCAACTTCTAAAAATCATGCCTTTTCAGCGCAGGTTATTTCAATCGGGCAGGCAATTGGCAGCAGTTATCCTGGCGCAGATTCAACAGGTCCGGTTGTGAAAATGCCGGTTTCAGTTGATCAGTTGAAGCGATTGGGCTTATATCTTTCATTTCTGCGTTTAATGCGTTTCAGGGGGCGAACCGATGTTTCATTGCATTCAATTGCAGAGGAGTTTGGTCTGAGTGAGAACACCGTTGAGGAAGATGTCACGGATACAGGTTTAGGACTGGCCAGGCAGTTTGCATTCAATATTGAAAAGCTGACGGTTGAAATTGAGAAGATACTTGGTTATCGCAATGATACAGAGGCATTTCTGGTTGGGGCAGGCAAACTGGGCACTTCACTCTTGCTGAAGGAAAACCTTGGGCAAACCGATTTGAAAATCGTTGCTGCTTTTGATACCGATTACCGGAAAATCGGAAACCGGATTGGTTCAATTACAGTGATGTCTATCGATAAGCTCTTACCACTCGCCAGCCGGATGCATGTTTGCCTGGGCTTGATTGCTACCCCTTCAGGCGAAGCGCAGAATATAGCAGATATGCTTACGGGTGCCGGTATACGGGCTTTGTGGAATTTTACTTCTGACGAAATTGAAACAGACAGGGACATAATTATTGAAAATACGCGAATCGGACAGGATCTCAATGCCGGATATCTTCATCTTATTCAGCAACTTCGCTCATAGCAGACTATTAATTGTTGAAACGGCAAATTGTTAAAATAGAAAAAGATGAAACCGAAAAATCAGCTTATTATTTGTATGGGTAGTTCTTGTTATTCGAGAGGTAACAGAGTTAACCTGGAACTGATCAAAGCCTGGCTGAGCGAGCGCAATATTGAGGCGGAAGTTGAATTTAAAGGGCAACTCTGTTCGAACCTATGCAATAAAGGCCCGGTTATCATCATCAACGAACATGTTTACCAGGATGTTCAACCGGCAAATGTTATCAATATTCTGAAAACAGCACTTACCGGTTCTCGTGTTAATAAAACTATCCATGGATAATATGCAGCCGGTCTATACCGAGACCAACAATTGCCAGGATTGTTACAAATGCATCCGGGAGTGCCCGGTCAAGGCCATTAAAATTGAGTCAGACAGGGCTTCCATTGTCAAGGATCTCTGTATATTTTGCGGTCATTGTACACTTATTTGTCCTTCCGGGGCAAAAAAAGTGCGCGATGATGTTTCCAGGGTTAAACGAATGCTTCGCCGTGAAACACCGGTATATATTTCTCTGGCACCCTCATTTGTGGCTGAATTCTCCGATTTTACCTACCAGACTTTGATTGCCGGATTAAAAAGACTCGGTTTTACCGGAGTTTCTGAAACTGCACTGGGGGCAGAACTGGTCACGGCGAATACCGCTGCATTTCTGAAAGAAGCCGGGCCGGGAGTATACATCAGTACAGCCTGCCCTTCGGCCGTTGATTACATTAGAAAATATAAACCGGAACTGGCCGGATGCCTGGTGGGTTTGCAATCGCCATTGATGGCCCATGCAGCGATGTTGCGCGGCTGGTTTGGAGAAGATATCCGTGTTGTTTTCATCGGGCCTTGTGTAGCCAAAAAGACAGAATCCGATGATTTTACCTCTCTTATTGATGCAGTCCTCACTTTTAACGACCTGAGGCGTTGGTTTGAGGAAGAAGGGATTATGCCTGAATTGGTAACGCCTTCTGAAATTGACGGGTTTATCCCGAAAAGGGCATTCGATGGAGCACTTTATCCGCTTGACGGTGGAATGATAAGCACCCTGAAGCATACAGATGATAAAGATGGCATTAATTATATGCATATTTCAGGTATTGAAAATATCAAGACGGCTCTAACCGGAATTGATGCACAATACGCTGATTCCAGGTTGTTTCTCGAGTTGCTTGTTTGCGAAGGGGGCTGTATCAATGGTCCCGGCACATCGGCAAAGGGGGGAACCATTATGAAAAATCTGAGGGTCGATCAATACAGGAATAGCCCGAAAATTCCTTCTGAAACGCAGGAACTTCCAGTCGGTATTCCTGATATACAGACAGCTTACTGCATTGTTACCCAGCCCGGAAAGTCAAATCGGTGGGGCGAAGATGATATTCAGGAGGCCCTGAAG
>JAAXUD010000116.1 GCA_013336205.1 Lentimicrobium sp.
GGAGCCTAAAAAACTGAATGAAGCCAGGGGGATTATTACCGCCGATTATCAGAATTTTCTGGAGAAGCAGTGGATAAAGGAACTCAGGGCAAAATATCCTTACGAAGTAAACGCTGAGGTACTCTCTTCAATAAAGTAAAAGTGTCGGGTCAGGGTAAAGTGTTTCTTTTTTTGTTGATTGGAGCTGTAATGGCTTCCTGTAGCTATTTTGGCAAACAAAAACAGGAAGATGCAATCGCCAGGGCTTACGATAAATATCTTTACCGTTCAGATATTCAGGGGGTTGTTCCTCCGGGAACTGCCGCCAATGATAGTGTTGAGATTGTTCGCCGGTATATCGACAATTGGATCCGCCGTCAGATAATACTCAACCAGGCTGAATACAATCTGAGTGAAGAACAAAAAGACTTTAATGAAAGACTAGAGTCTTATCGCAATTCGCTCATTGTTTATGAATACGAAAGTGAACTTATCAGACAAAAACTGGATACAATCGTAAGTCAGCAGGAAATTGAAGCGTTTTACAAGGAGAACCCCCAGAATTTTCAATTGCTCGAAAATATTGTAAAGGTTACTTACGTTAAGATTCCTCAGGCATCAGCCAATACCGCTCCTGCTAAAAAAGCAGTTCAACTGCTGAAATCGGGAAAGCCGGTCGATATTGAAAAATTAGATGAAATCTGCCAGTCATCGATGCTCACCTGTCGAATTGACGATGAAAACTGGGTGCTGTTTACTGACCTGAAACGTGAAATTCCGTTGGGAATTGATGATGAAGAGAGCTTTCTTCGCAATCGTAAATACTACGAAACCAGTGATTCCCTCTATGTTTACCTCGTCAGATTCAATGATTACAAAACTAAGGAAAGCCTGTCACCACTCAGTTTTGAAACGGAAAATATCCGTAATATTATTATAAACAGGCGAAAACTTGAACTGATTAACCGAATGGAACAGGAAGTTTTTCAGAATGCGCTTGAGAATAAAGATTTTGAAACTTTCTGAAAATTTTCCGTTACCCGAAATTTGCCATTAAAATGAAGAAAACAATTGTACTTATTTTATTTTTCCTGTTCACCATGCTGGGATTTGAAGCCTGGTCGCAGCAGTCACAGGAGCAGGTTATTGATGAAGTAGTTGCAGTAGTGGGCGCAAACTATGTGCTGCAATCCGATATTGAAGCTCAGTACATACAATTCAGGATGCAGGGCGGAATTACCGATGCCCGCGCAACCCGCTGCCAGATACTTGAAGATTTGCTTTTTCAGAAATTGATGCTGAATCAGGCAGAACTGGATAGCGTTGTGGTGACTGATGATCAGATTGAACAAACGATGGATGCACGTTTCAGGTATTACATTCAGCAATTTGGTTCACAGGAAAAACTTGAACAATTTTATAAAAAATCTCTTATTCAGATTAAAGAAGAATTTCGCGTGCTGGTTAAAGAACAACTGATGGTGGATGAAGTTCAGCAGGGGATTGTTAAAGATCTGAAAGTTACCCCTTCCGAGGTCAGGGCTTTTTTTAACGCATTGCCGGAAGATAGTATTCCTATGTTGGAAACAGAATATGAAATTCTGCAGATTGTGAAAGAGCCTGCCATCAGTAAGGAAGAGCTTGATGCAACACGCGACCGCTTAAAGTCGCTGCGCGACCGTATCATGAAAGGGGAGAATTTCAGCACCCTGGCCGTTCTTTATTCAGAGGACCCGGGTTCATCAAAGAAAGGCGGAGAAATCGGGCTGACCGGCCGGGGACAACTTTATCCGGAATACGAAGCTGCAGCTTTTGGCCTGAAAAAAGGAGAAGTATCTGATATCATCAAATCAAAAGCCGGTTACCATATTATTCAGTTAATTGAACGCAGGGGAGAGCAGATTAATACACGTCACATTCTGCTGATGCCCAAAATCTCTGATTCCGATGTTCAAAAAGCATCAGTTTTGCTCGATAGTATCGCAGGTTTGGTACGCGAAGGGAAAATGACATTTGAAGATGCTGCAATTAAATATTCTGATGATCCGGGAAAGATTAACGGCGCTAATATGATCAATGAAGCAACAGGAAATACCAGGTTTCTGTCAAACCAACTTGATCCAAAAATCTTTTATTCAATCGAGAAACTGGAACCCGGGGAAATTTCAAGGCCCATTGCCATGATAAATGAAGAAAGTAAACAAACACTGAGCATTTATATGCTAAAAAGCAGGTCGCAGCCACACAAGGCTAACCTTAAAGATGATTACAGCACCATTCAGGAATGGGCACTGAATAAAAAACGGGGCGATACTATCAATAAATGGATTGGTGATAAAATTTCAAAAACTTACTTCAGGATTAATGAATCCTATCTTGATTGTAAATTCCGGCATTCATGGGAAGTAAAATAAAATCTTAACGAAACAATAAGAATGACAGAATATAAATCTGATGTCGAAGCCATTGATGCGTTTGTTGGCAAATATCGCATACTAACGGCTGAAATAGGAAAAGTAATTGTAGGACAGGACGATGTAATTAAATCGGTGCTGATCTGTATTTTCAGTAAAGGACATGCCTTGCTGGTTGGTGTTCCCGGACTTGCCAAAACCTTGCTGGTTAATACCATTTCCAGATCGCTGGGTTTATCATACAGCCGCATACAGTTCACCCCTGATCTTATGCCTTCTGATATTCTTGGAACAGAAATTCTGGATGAAAACCGGCGGTTCAGGTTTGTGAGAGGTCCTGTTTTTGCAAATTTTATTCTCGCTGACGAAATCAACCGCACACCTCCCAAAACGCAATCAGCATTACTTGAAGCGATGCAGGAGAAAGCGGTGACTGTTGCCGGTGAAAGCCACAAACTTACAGAACCATTTTTTGTGCTGGCCACCCAAAATCCTATTGAACAGGAGGGCACTTACCCATTACCTGAAGCACAACTCGACCGCTTTATGTTTAATGTATGGTTGGATTATCCCACTTTCGAGCAGGAAATTAACGTTGTGAAAAATACGACCACCGAAAAAACAGCAGAAGCCCAGGTAGTTCTCTCCGGCGAGGAAATCATCTATTTCCAGAACCTGATTCGCCGGATTCCAGTGGCCGACAATGTTTATGATTATGCGGTGAAGGTTGCTGCCCGCACAAGACCGGGAACCGCTATGGCACACGAATGGGCGAATAAATACCTCACCTGGGGTGCTGGTCCGAGGGCTTCCCAATACCTGATCATCGGTGCAAAGTGCCATGCGGCAATCAATGGTAAGTATTCTCCCGATATTGAAGATGTTCAGGCTGTTGCAGCAAGTATTCTGAGGCACAGGATTGTAAGGAATTACAAATCAGAAGCCGAAGGTGTTACGGTGAAGATGATCGTGGACGAACTATTGAAATAATTTTTTTCTTCTCTTTTTTAGAGACTGTTTAAATATTGTGAAACTCTGTAAATAGGCCCGTCCTTTAGGGCGGGCCTATTGAAAATGGAATTATAAATTTAAACAGTATATTATTTCATAAAAAAAATACTTTTTAATCTCTGTAGTCACAGCAGGTTGTATAAGTTGTTTTTATATCATGTTGATACCGCAACTTCATAATTTTATAAAAGGCATCATCATTAATAAATTTGTTGCTGAACCTTTTACAGAGTTAACCCAATAATCCTATAAATTTGCCGTTACTGTAAGAAAGTTTGTTTTTCAGATGATGATAAAAATTATACCAATTATTTAAATATGGCTTTTCCCAGATTCAACCGTAAGCTTTGGTTTGTTATCCCAGCGGTGATTATTGCCGTTTCTGCCAGCTGGTATTATTTTTCAGGAAATAAAAAAGGCGGACCAGGCTTGACAGCCAAAGTCGAATATGGCGACTTTAATATTAACGTCACCACTACCGGCGAGCTGGAAGCCGAGAATTCAGAGAATATTGTCGGTCCGGCCGCACTGCGGGAGGTCAGAATCTGGCAGGTGCAGATCAGCGATATTATTGCAGAAGGAACGATTGTGGATTCAGGCCAGTATGTAGCAACCCTCGACCGGACGGAAATAACCAACCGTATGAAGGATCTTGAGAGTGAACTCGAAAAACTTGAATCCCAATACATCAAGACCAAACTGGATACTTCCATGGATTTGAGGGCTGCCCGGGAAGAACTCATCAATATGCAATATGCACTGGAAGAACGGCAGATTACTGTTGATCAGTCAATTTATGAGCCACCTGCCACCCAGCGCCAGGCGAAAATTGACCTGGAAAAAGCACAACGTGCCTTTCAGCAGGCAGAAAAAAACTACAAACTTCGGCACGACAAGGCAAATGCCAATATGCAGGAAGTCTCTGCTTCTTTTACCCAGGCGCAACGCCGGCTTGAACAAATCAGATCAGTGCTTGAAGGATTTACCGTTACAGCACCCAAAGCCGGTATGGTTATTTATAAGCGAAACTGGGATGGTTCAAAGATGGGCATTGGTTCAACAATGAGTACCTGGGAGAATATTGTGGCAACCCTGCCTAACCTGACTTCCATGATTTCAAAAACCTATGTGAATGAAATCGATATCAGTAAACTGAAAACAGGCCAGAAAGCCGAAATAAGCGTAGATGCATTTCCCGAAAGGAAATATACCGGTTTGGTAACCGAGGTGGCCAATATAGGCGAGCAGATGCAGAATTCAAATGCCAAGGTTTTTGAAGTTAAAATCAAGGTCAATGAGTTTGATTCAATTCTAAGGCCCGCTATGACTACCAAAAATGTGATCAATACCATGGTTATTCCAAAGGTTTTGTACCTGCCCATCGAGAGCATTCATACGCAGGATAGTATCAGTTTCGTTTATATGGTAAACGCGGCTTTAAGAAGGCAGGTGAAAACCGGCCAGACGAATGAAAACCAGATAATTATCACAGCCGGTTTGAAAAAGGATGAGGAGGTCTATCTTTCACCACCCGAGAATTCAGCCAATTGGCGGTTAGAAAAACTTTAAAACCATACCCTTGGAAAGAAAGCTTTATATACTGGCCATTGCGCTCGAGGCGGTTTTTGCCAACAAATTCAGGTCAATGCTTACAGCCCTCGGGATTATTTTTGGGGTAGCGGCGGTTATTGCAATGATGGCAATAGGGAATGGTGCGCAGCAGGAGATTCTTGATCAGATGAAACTCGTTGGGGTTAACAATATTATAATAATGCCCAAAAGTGAATCAAAAAATCAGGAGGATTCTGAGAAAGAGGAGAAGGGCAAACAGGCTGCCGGTAAGTTTTCGCCCGGTCTTTCACTGAAAGATGCTGAAAGTATAAAGTTGATCATTCCTTCTGTTGCTAAGGTGAGCCCTGAAGTAGTTTACGAATCTCAGATTATGGCTGAAGGCGTGAGTGCTTTTGGGAAAGTAAGCGGTGTAACTCCTGATTTTTTTGATGTTTTTAACCTTACGCTCGAACGTGGTGAAATGTTTAACGATGAGCAGTTGAAATATGGCAAGGCGGTTTGTATATTAGGCTCGGGCCTGAAAGCCAAACTCTTTCCCAACAAGGATCCCATCGGTCAATATGTTAAATGTGGTAATGTATGGCTTAAAGTAACCGGGGTGCTCGACAACAGGTCTGTTTCTTCAAACCTTACTGAAAACCTTGGAATCAGTGATTACAACAACCAGGTTTACGCACCCATACAAACCATTCTTTTGCGCTATCGCGACCGCTCTGTGGTCACCACGGCAATGATCCGGGGTGGTGGAGGCGGCACTGTAGTAATGGATGGCGGTATGATGTCGTTCAGCTCTGGCGGGGGAAGTGAAGAGGATGCTTCCAACCAGATTGATAAAATAGTGGTGCAGGTTAAGGAAACCATACAGATTAATCAGACTTCTGAAGTGATTCAGCGAATGCTTACCCGCAGGCATGCCGGCGTTGATGATTTTGAGATTAAGGTGCCCGAACTTTTGTTGAAACAGGAGCAGCGCACCAAGGACATCTTCAATATAGTATTGGGAGCCATTGCTTCTATTTCGCTAATCGTTGGTGGTATAGGTATTATGAATATTATGCTTGCTTCGGTCATGGAACGCACCAAAGAAATCGGAATTCGCATGGCAACCGGCGCTACACGCCGTGACGTTGTCTTTCAGTTTTTGAGTGAAGCAACCATGATCAGCATTTCAGGAGGAATAATTGGTATTTTTCTGGGTCTGACCCTGGCCAGGCTCATTACTGAGCTTACCGGCATTTTAACCATTGTTTCCGCAAGTTCTATCATTATCTCTTTCGGAGTTTCAGCTACTGTAGGAATTCTCTTTGGATACATGCCGGCTAAAAAAGCAGCCATGCAGGACCCTGTTTCTTCATTACGATATGAATAACTTCCTGCGGTCATTCCAACCGATCTGTTTACATTGCGTTGGTTCTGTCAACCATAGTTTCTTAAGAACATTAAATAATTAATAATACTGAACAAATCCTTAATAATGAGAACTATAGCAATAAGGATTCTCTTAATAATTTTAACAGCAGGGCTTACTTTCGCAGTATCAGCACAGCCCAAATCCAGGGCTTTAACTCTTCCGGAAGTCATCGAAATAGCAAAGCGTCAATCACCCGATGCCGTGGCTGCCATGCACCGGTTCCGGAGCAGCTACTGGGAATACAGGAATTATAAAGCAGGTCTTATGCCAATGCTGACCCTCGATGCCACACTTCCAAGTCTGAGTCGGAGCATTGAAAAGATAATTACCACTGAGGGCGATGTTTATAGTGAACGCAATGTGGCTACTTATTCAACCGGCTTGTCATTAACCAAGAATATAGGACTCACAGGTGGGCAGGTCTTCCTGAATTCAAACCTGCAGCGCCTTGATCAGTTTGGCGACAGTACAATAACATCCTACCTTTCAACGCCATTGAACATCGGAATCAATCAACCGCTCTTTAACTACAATGCTTACAAATGGTTGCGAAAAACGGAACCAATGCGTTACAACGAAGCAGAACGGCGTTATCTGGAGGATGTGGAACAGGTAGTAATTTCTGCAACCGATCTTTTCTTTAGTTTGCTCAATGCCCAGATAAGACTCAAAATTCAGCAGTTGAATCAGGCCAATAACGATACCTTGTACCAGATTGCAAAAGGCAGGTTCAATATTGGAACAATAGCTGAGAATGAATTATTGCAAATTGAATTGAGCTTGCTGAATTCCCGTTCCGCTGTCGAAAGTGCGAATCTGGAAGTGGAGATGAAAACATTCAATCTCCGTTCTTTTTTGAGATTAAGTGAAAATGAAACCATTGATTTGATTGCGCCCCAATCGCCTCCGGCTCCGGTGATCGACGCTCCTTTTGCGATAAGCGAAGCCCGTCAGAACCGCTCTGATGCCCTGGCCTTTGACAGGCGATTATTGGAAGCCGAGAGTTCGGTAAATAAAGCCAAAGCTGAAAACCGCTTTAATGCCAACCTTTATGCTGTTTATGGTTTAACACAATCCACCGACAATATACAGGATGTATATAAAGACCCTCAGCAACAGCAGCAACTGGTGCTTGGTATTCAGGTTCCGATTCTTGATTGGGGCTATGCCCGGGGTAAAATTAAACTGGCCGAATCGGATCAGGATCTTCAGAAAACATCT
>JAAXUD010000580.1 GCA_013336205.1 Lentimicrobium sp.
CAGGCCTGTCTTGTTTATTATTTCCTTCTTTTGGGAAGGGTGGTGGCATTGTTATTTGAAGCACCCCTGGTAATTTCAGTAAAAATGAAAAAGTTTGCAGATCCATCTGGCTTTCTGCCATAAGATTGACCATCCACCATAGCCGGGAAGGTGATATCATCAATGATGGTTCCGTCTGCTTTTTCAAGCCACACCTGTTCACCATTACTCGAAAGTCCAAAGCCACTGGCATCGGCATCATCAACCACGATTACATAAAAACCGCCTGCAGGAATAACTGTCCCTGCCGGGAACTCTTTTTTAGGTTTGGTGCCGGACTGTCCACCAGAGTCATAGATTTTATAACCAGAGAGGTCAACCTCTACCGTTGAGCCATTAAAAATTTCAATCCAGTCAAAATCAGGGTCTACGCCTTTTGAAAAGATTTCATTCATCAGTATAATGATGGTTGGAGGAGGGGTGACGTTGCTGTTGGCTGTTCCTTTGGTTACAGTGCTCAGAATCTGAAGATTGGTGCTGCCATCCGGATAGCGACCAAAGGATTCTGTTGCAGCCAGTGCCGGGAAAGTGATATCATCGATTACAGTACCGGCCGCATTTTCAAACCATACCTGTTCACCACCGCTGGAAAGGCCAAAACCACTGACATCGGCATCATCCACTACGATTACAAAGAATTCTCCGGGTTGAATTACTGTTCCGGCAGGAATTTCTTTCTTTGGCTTGGTTCCGGCCTGGCCACCACTATCATAAATCTTATAACCGCTAATATCAGCAGCTGTGGTGCCCGCATTATAAAACTCAACCCAGTCAGGGGACTCCGTTGTGCCCTGGGAAAATAATTCATTCATGAGAACGACAACAGAAGGGGGTGCCGAATTATCGTTTGCTGTGCCGCGGGTTACTACGTTTAACACCTGCCAGTTCGCATTTCCGTCGGGATAGCGGCCATAAGATTGTGTTGCCTCCAATGCCGGGAAAGTTACTTCATCAATTACTGTTCCACCTGAGTTTTCGATCCAGAGTTGTTCGCCGCCGCTTGAAAGACCAAAGCCTGTAGCATCAGCATCATCTACTACAATCACCAGAAAGCCACCGGCCGGAATTACGGAGCCGGCAGGGAAAAGCTTTTTCTCTTTGGTGCCGGTTTGTCCGCCAGAGTCATAGATTTTATAACCGCTAATATCAACCTCGGTTGCCGAACCATTGTAAATTTCTACCCAATCAGGATTTTCGGTTGTACCCTGTGAGAATAATTCATTCAGCAAAATAACCGGAGGAGCAGGGGAATCATCGTTGGCAGTTCCCTGGGTAATTGTGTTGAGTATCTGCCAGGGACCACTACCATCGGGTACGCGGCCGTATGACTGCGTTGGTTCGAAAGCAGGAAATATAACATCATCAATGATGTTGCCTGATGCGTTTTCAAACCATACTTCTTCACCGGCACTCGACATGCCAAAACCCGTTTCTGAACCATCATCTACCACAATTACATAAAAACCACGGGCAGGAAGAACAGTCCCTGCCGGAACTTCTTTTTTGGGTTTTGCACCGGTTTGTCCGCCACTGTCATAAACTTTGTATCCGCTGATGTCGGCCGGGCTATCGGAATTGTTGTAAATTTCAATCCAGTCGGGAGCCTCTACTGTTCCACGGCTGTAGACTTCATTCATCACAATGCTGGCAGCTCCGATTGTATAGGCTCCTGTGCTTTCAGGAGCACCTTCCGGAATGCTTGACTTCTGACCTGAAAGGTTCTCTGCCTCCACATAGTAAGAAACAGTTTTGCCTGATTCCTGGGCCGGGATCTGTGCACTGTAAATGTCTGCCTGTCCGCCAAGAACAACCATACTCAGACTTGTAAATGCACCCTGATCAATTTTATAATAGAGTGTTACTGATTTAATACCATTTAAATCTGTAGCCTTTACGCTAACTGTTACGATGTCATTATCACCCGGCGCCTGTGGATTAATACTCAGATCGCTTAAGGCCGGCGGACCTTCAAAGATTTCATCCTTGACACAGGAGGAAAAGCTTAAACCTGTGATTATCAATAGAAAAAATATAATTCGTGTTTTCATTTCCGTAATTTTTATAATTAATATTTTGTTTAGAAATCTACCTCAAACCTGATGCTGACCATGCTGTAATCCTCACCAGCTTTACCGGTGGCATCCACAACTTTTTCAGGATCTTTGGTCAACTCGCCGGTTTCATCATAACCAACAAAGAGTTTCCCCTTCCCGTTTGCATAACGGTCATGGTTCAGATAAGCATAATTGAGCATTATTTTAACATTATTGTTCACATGGTAATTAATGCCGAAGGTGTATCCTTCTCCGGCGCCACCCATTGTAATCCCATCATTGCGACTGTTCAGGCTGAGGTAATCATACCGGAAGGCAAGTTCAACATCGCCCCATGATTTTCCCCGGGTAGGCTGGGTAAATTCAGCTTCAGAGGTGTTGTAATTATATTTACCACCAAACAGGAGGACACTTCCAAAGGCATACCATCCATCAAATTGCTCGGTAGGCAGGTCGTTTTTACGGGTAATATTGCTCAGCAGGTATTCAGCCTGAAACCGGAAGTTCTTGTGATAGCCGGCAAACTCGAAACCGCCAAGCGTGATGTGATCAACCTCAGGAATAAGGTCGGTATCCATGTATTTTTTGCGGTTGATAGATGTAAGTGATCGGACGCTGTAACGCTCGGCTCCGCGGATCTCTGCATCAGATTTCGGGGTACGGTATGATCCGGAAATACCAAAATGAAGTCCTTTATTGTAATCACTGTAAAAAGGCATAGCGAC
>JAAXUD010000117.1 GCA_013336205.1 Lentimicrobium sp.
CAGAACAACCAACCCACGGGTCAATAAAGTGTTTGTTTTATCAACTGGCTCATAAATAAATCCTTCGGGAGAATAATCTGCCGGAAGCAATCCGATACCGGAATAAGTGTTGGCTATATGCTGCCAGCGTTTCGGGTTCATATACCCTATCTCTATTAGATCGGGTTGCAGTAAGGGAATCATCTGTTCTGATTCAAAATGCAGATAATCCCGCGTGTGTTGTTTGGAATACCTGGTAAGTATCAGTTCAATAATCTCTTCGGGATGATCCTTTGCATATTGCCAGCCTTTGATTGAGGCATCTCTGAATGCTTTGACCCTTTCAGGATGCTCCTTCAACTCAAGCTCAGAAGTAAACAGGTTATCACCATAAAAATCGATACCCGCGGACCTTGGGCTGAATGTTTGATAAGAGAAACCTGCTTGTCTGAAATAATAAGGCTCATTTGAACTATAGCCTGATATAGCTTCTGCATCGCCATTTATTAATCCATCCGGATTAAAGCTGTGTGGAATTTGCCTGATGCTATCAATCGGAATGCCTTCCTTTTTTAAAAATGCTAATAATTCCTCTGACTGCGGCTCAATCATCAGGCGTTTGCCAATCAAATCCTTCAGGTTGTGAATATCAGGAGCCGCGTATATTTCATAAGGTGATTGCTGAAATATAACAGCCATGACTACCACTGGTTTTCCTGATGACCGCGCAAGCAACAGACTGCTTGTACCAACAGCATATTGAGCATTGCCGTTCACAACTTCCTCAACAGGATCTGTTTCCGGGTTGGCTTCTATAATTTTAACGCTTAGCCCGGCCTCACGGTAATACCCCTTCTCTATGGCGGCATAATAACCGGCAAACTGGAAGGCATGTGTCCACTTCAGTTGCAGTGTAACAGAATCCTGGGCCCCGGCAGGGAAGATTAAACTCATTAATACTAAAAAAGACAGAAGACATTTAACTAATAGGTTTCTGCCTGTATACTTTTTCCGGCGTAATTTGAGTAGTTGTTTTACCACCATATGTATTAAGCTTTCAGATTAAGAGACTGTTTAAATTTTATATTCATTTTTCAATAGGCCCGTCCTTTAGGGCGGGCATAGTAAAAAGCAACAAACCCGGGGGCAAAATCATGAAAAATTTATTATGAATTTACAAATTTTTCATGATTTTGCTACCTTCTGAGATAATCTAATTGAAACCCGCCCTAAAGGACGGGCCTATTCACAGAGTTTAACAAAATTTAAACAGTCTCTAAACGTAATAAAAATAATCAGCTCTAACCTAAGCTGAGCGATTCTCATTTTTATATCGCTCAATTTGGGTGAAAGTCATTTCCTATTCTACTTTTTCTTTCCTTTTTATTGGTTTCTGCATAAAAATATTCACTGTTGTCCGGATAATTTCCGCGCATTTGGAAATTATAATATCGCGCTACTCTGTAGCTATTCATCAATTCTGATAACTGTTTGACTACAAATATTTTGCTACTCTGTAGCAATAGATTCAGCGGCAGAGCCGCGTAACATTTGTAGCAAAAGTCAGAATACAACGAAAGTAAGCCCCAGCGGGGCGTAATATTATCTATTACATTACCATCAAAGGATTCAGGCATTTTGTCAATTTTTATCCGGACAGAAGTGAAAAAAAATTGTAATCCTTTATTTAAGCCCTATTAGCTGCTTCGCGCTATGCAAGATGGCTTCAAAAAGCTATTCTTTTTCAAATTCTCAGAAAACCGTGCATTTACCTCAATATTCATCCAATGGTTCCATAGTCTATGCCCGTTGTTCCATGCAAACAATCAGTTAAAAGTCGCCTTTTAACGGAATTGAAAAATAAAAAGTACTCCCCTTGCCAACTTCACTATCTACGTGAATTTCACCACCATGCCTGTTCACAAATTCTTTACAAAGCAGCAAACCCAACCCGGTTCCCTTTTCATTCATCGTGCCTTTGGTTGAAAAACTTTCTTCAATCCTGAATAGTTTTCCAAGACTATTTTTGGATATCCCCACACCATTATCATGCACTGACACCAACAATTCAGTTCCCGGCATCCGGGCCAAAACAATAATTTCGCCGCCGGTGTTCGTGAATTTTATTGCATTGGATATGAGGTTTCGCAGGATTAATCCCATCATTGATCTATCGACAAAAGCAAAAATACGGGCAGGAAAATCCCTTACAATAGAAATGTTCTTTTGCAGGGCCGCACCCGTCGACAACTCAATGGATTCATTGATAAGCTGCAGAACATCAACCTTTTCAGGCATAAAGGGCATACTACCTGTTTGCAAACGCGACCATTCCAGCAGATTAACAAGCAGGTCCATCGCATGTTGAGACGCGTTTTTCAATATATCTGTGTATTCAAGAATATCTGAATAGCCTTTGTCTTTTACCTGTTCAACCAACAGGCTGCTAAAACCAACAATATTATTTAAAGGGCTTTTCAGGTCATGAGCAATAATTGAGAAGAATTTATCTTTTGTGGCATTCAATTCACGCAGTTGCTGTTCGCTTGTCTGCAATGCCTCTTCAGCCCTTTTGCGTTCTGACAGATCGATATCAATGCAGAATAATTCCGGTTCATGGCCGGGCATTTTAACGATGGCATGGCTTGAAAATACAGAAACCCGCGCTCCACTTTTGTGCATAAGCATTAATTCTGCGGACGGCAGCGGCTCTCCGGTTTCGGTCATTTGTCTGATAGCATTTTTAACGGATTCTGCCATCTCCGGTGGGATAATCAGATCGAGCAGGTTGCGTCCGATCGCTTCCTCCTCCGCATATCCGTACAACTTCTCGGAAGCCTGGTTCCAGTATTGGGTAATACCTTCAGGGTTGTAGCCCTGAACCGAAACTGAAGAAACGTTCCGTAATAACCTTCTGAACCTTTCCTCACTTTCACGCAATGCTTCTTCCGATTGCTTCCGCTCTGCAATTTCCCATGCCAGATCACCTATCAGCGTAATTGTATCAATGTCTTGTTGTGAATAATCAATGGCTTTATTTCCAACACCCACAATTACTTTTATCTTTTCATTCCGGAAGATTGGCACTGTAAGTTCACGAATTACCAGGGCATGTCCTTCAGGCATTCCCTTACGATGTGGCAGCGATGCATAATCGTTGTGAATAACAGCCTTACGTTGTCTTACACAATCAACCCAAACGCCTGCTTCATTCAATGAATAATGCATCCCCCTTCCTTCTGCTTTACAGAACTCTGCTTTTGTTCTCCGCGACCAGTTCTGAAGTCTTAAGGTTTCCTGATCATCTTCCACAAAATGAATAAAGCCAATAAGGCTATCCGTTAATTTCTCTGATTCATTTAAAATCTCTTCAAGCAATTCATCCAACGTATGATTATGAGAAAATTGAATCAGGTGTAACCTGGAGGCATTAATTGACTCCAGACGTTTCCTTTCAGTAATATCTGACAATGAAGTTATAAAATATTGAGGTTTTCCTTTTTCATTCAGATGCAGATGCGTTGATAAATCTACCCAGACAATTTTTCCGGATTTATGAATATACCTTTTTTCGAAACGGGCTGAGGTGGATTTCCCTTTAAGTAATGCATTAATTGCTGAACTGGTTAATGAAATATCTTCCTCATGGGTTATCTCCATCCACTTTTTCTCACGCAATTCCTCTTCGGAGTATCCAAGTAGTTCGGAAAAAGCTTTATTAACATGAATAGTACCATCAATCCCTGTCATAGATTTACCAACCGGTGAATTTTCGAAGAGAATGCGAAACTTATTTTCACTTGCCCTTAATTGCTCTTCAACCTTCTTTTGATCGGTTATAAACCGCGCCTGTTGAATATTATAATATGCTGAGTCAGAGAGTTGATTTGCGAGTGTGTATAATGATTGTGCTACCTGCTTAAACTGGGTTTGTGTCATGGAGGGCACTTCCAAAAATGCATTAACAAGTTCAGCCTCATCTACCCCAATCTCTTTGGCATAGCGTTTAACTGCTTTAACTGACTGTGTTTCATCGCGTACCTGCCCAATCAGCCAGTTGGCAACATGATGATCGCCCACCATTATACTGGCACCGGCATCCCACAAACCACCACTCAGACAAGTTTGGATTACCGGACCTCCGGAATGGGGTGCACCAAGCGCTTTATCAGAGTTGTAGCAGTTGGCACAACCCTTTTCTGTTTTGCGCACAATCTCACTGCAAAAGCGGGTAAAACTGCTAGGCTTTGTTAAGGGAGTGCCATCGGGATGGGTTATGATGGAAGCAACTCCGGTAGCAGCAGAAAACTCATCCTGTATGCGCTGAATATCCGCCGGATTGAACAATTCGTCAAAACTAATTTCAGTATCTTTTGATAAAGGGCGGGTAAGCGAAATTATTCGTTTTTCAATCGCATCCTCCAGGCGCTTCCGTTCTGTAATGTCGTGCATGGTTACAAAAACCTGGTAAGGGCTTTCCTCTCCTGCTTTAAACTGAGGTTTTGCACTAACTGTTACCCAGGTGTACTCTTTTTTTTGAAAATTAAAAATACCAACCTCTTTGCTCACTTCATTCCCTGATTTCAGTGCAAGCATAGACGGGTGGTTTTCCGGTTCCAGATGATCAAGATCCAGATTAACCACCTTCCAGTCAGGGTGGTGAGATGTCTTACCAAGAAATTGATCCCGCGTTAATCCGAACATCTCCAAACCTGCCGGGTTAATATCGGTGAGCGTACCATCTGCCAATTGATAGAAAGCTCCCTGCTGCATATTCTCAAATAAAAGCCTGAATTTTTCTTCGCTGGCTCTTAATACTACTTCAGTTTGTGCACGATCGGTGATATCATTTACCTGGAGGAGAATAGATTTCTGCCCTTCCATTTCAATGATTTCTGCAGAAAACAGGCCTACCCTTAACTCACCGGTTTTGGTTTTAACATTAACCAGGTAATTCTTTACACTCCCGGTTTTACTGATCATGGAGGTTATATCATCCAGTTGTGAAAGATCAGTAAATAAATCAATATCTAAAGTAGTTTTTCCTATTATTTCTTCCCGTTCCCAACCCAGAAGTACTGTAAAATTATTATTGATATCAATATATTTGCTGTCTGCTAAAGAAACAATCCCTACCACGCCCGGGTGCATATTAAATGCCTTGCGGAACTTTTCTTCTGAATTTCTGATTGTCTCGTTTACAAACTTTTGTTCAGTAATATCCCTTGCAAAAACCGCCACCCGGTTAACTTCCTTCTCCGTATTTTGTATCGGGAATATAGAAAATTCCGTCCACCTTCCTGCTCTGAATTCTTCACCGGTCACAGGTCTGTTTTCCACAACCGCTTCATCAATATATTTTTTCCTGGTGATAGCAATTTCGTTCGGTAAAAAATCAAATATACTTTTTCCAATCAAATCTTTCCGTGATAATCCAAAACGGCTGGCATGTCCTTCGTTATTGTCAATTACAATTCCATCCTTATCGAGTAAAATTATAATATCAGAAGTCGACTCCATGATAGCTCTGGCATTTATCTCGCTGATTTTCAAATGTTCTTCAGCAAGTTTCCGGTCAGAAATATCAATAACAGTCAGCAGGCACTTGTCTTCAGTTTTTGAAACAACACCTTCCAGAAAAACATAAATAATAGAATCATCTTTAAATTGCAGGCGGGCCTCACAACGTTGTTTCAACCCGGATTCAAATAATACCCGGATGAAATTATTGAAATCTGCAATTGACTCAGGATGAATAAAAGACCTGAATTTTTTATGAATTAAAGATGAACGATCCTGTTTCAGTAATCTGGCGCTACTGAGGTTGAGTTCAAGAATTTCACTCTTATTATCTATATTAAAGTAGCCGGCCGGCGAAAAGTCAAAAATCTCTTCAAAAAGCTCGCCATACTGCCTGGCTGAAGCTTCGGCTATTTCCTTGGCCAGCTGCAGTTCCTGGTTTTGCATTTCCAGTTCAATCTTGTGCACCTCCAGTTCATGAAGAAGCTTCAGAATATCAACCTCCGTATGTGCGGTGGACAGTACTATCTGCTCTCTTCTCAACTTTGCTTCCGCTTTTTTCCTGAGTAATGGGCCTTCTGTAAGTGTTTTCTTTTCTTTTTTCATGGCAATAAGATATTTATTCCAATGCCAATAATTCCGGTTAACTGATCACTATCATCCACAAGTTTGTGCGCTGTCCATTCAATATTAAGTTCAATGCCACTGCTGGTATTTACTTCACTAATGAGATTTCCCGGTATATCGCCAGAAAACAGCCTTTTCATATTTAATTCGAGACTTTTTCGGGCAGATTCAGCAACAAACAAATTAAAATAATTTTGCCCGATTACTTCTTCCCGCTTCCGGTTAAAAACTTTTTCAGCTTCAGGATTAAATTCAATGACGTCTCCTTTATCTGACAGACCTATTATAACCCCGGGAACTGACTTAATGAAAGCAAGCTGCATCAGCTGTGACTTTTTAAGGCTGTGTTCCAGTATCCTTGATTTCGTGATATCGATAAATGTAATGACCAGGCCATCTATTTTATCATCAAATGTCCGGTATGGCATAATTCTCACATTAAACCAGTGTCCGTCGTGCGTTGAAACCATTTTCTCAACAAACATAAGGGTACGCAGCACTTCGTTGGCATCAGCATAAATCTCAGGGTAATTCAGGGTTGATACCTGATCAGTAAACAAGCGTCCGATATCGCCGGGTATTAGCTTGAATATTCTGGTTGCATGCACTGTGTATTGCCTGATTTTTAATTCTTTATCCAGAAATAGCGTGGCAATCTCAATGCTATTCAGCAAATTATTCATATCGTTGTTAACCCTGGCAAAATCGTCAATTTTGCTTTGAAGTTCCATGTTTACCGTCTGCAGCTCTTCGTTCATGCTCTGCATTTCCTCTTTTGAGGTAGTCAACTCTTCATTGGTTGATTGCAATTCTTCGTTGGTGGACTGAAGCTCTTCATTGGCCGATTTCAATTCTTCCTGAGAAGTCTGCATCTCCTCATTGGTACCTTGAAGCTCTTCTTTCACCCTTTGAACTTCTGCCTTTAATTCATCCAGCAGCTGACTTTCACCCGTTGATCCGGTTCTTCTTTTTGCAGACTTTACTTTAATTCCTTTAACATCTGTAAAAACAACCAGTAACTTGCCCCTCAGGGCAAGTGGTTTCTCAATTTGCTGAATAGTTACGTCAGCTATCTGGATTCCACTCTCTGCAATAATCTTTATATTATGTAAATGAACCTTATCGTAATTCTGTAATGCTCTTCGGAAAGCTACGGGCAATTCGTTGTTCAGACCTCCACGGGCCATGGCAAAAATGTTCATATTGGCTTTGCCGGCCGCAGGTTCAAGGTATTTTCCGGTACTTCCGGTAATGTAGAGGATATCTCCTTTATCGGTAACCAATACGCTGGCAGGCGAAAACTGTTGCAGCAGCAACTGATCGGTAAGGGTTTGCAGGTTCTCTGGCACTTTTATGGTGTTTTGAATTTCAGTAATTGCAGGTTTGGATTCAGAAAATGTAACAGGAAAATCAAGCAGATCGTCTTTGCGCCCTGAAACTGACCGCTTGTAAATCCGGAGTCTGGAATCGATTGTTGAA
>JAAXUD010000581.1 GCA_013336205.1 Lentimicrobium sp.
TAACATGAAAATAGCTATAACTTCAACTGGAAATTCAATGGAATCAACTATCGATCAGCGGTTTGGTCGCTGCGCTTATTTTGTTATATACGATTCCACGACCAGATCAATAGATTTCATTCCAAACCCTGGTAAAGATGCGGAAGAAGGTGCTGGGCCAGCTGCTGTTCAGCTTGTTGCGGCACAGCAGGTTCGGAAAATTGTTTCAGGCGAGTTTGGTATAAAAATCAAGCCCTTGCTTGATAGCCTGAAAATTCAGATGATTGTAATGAATGATGAAGGAAAAACGGTGAAAGATGTTTTAGAAATGTTGAACCATTAAAATATATAATGATGCCCAGACTTAACGGTACAGGACCAGACGGGGAAGGCTCGCAAACTGGTCGCAAATTAGGCAAATGCCATGAAGTTCCTGATGAAGA
The DNA here is from genome assembly GCA_013336205.1 of Lentimicrobium sp. Taxonomy (GTDB): domain Bacteria; phylum Bacteroidota; class Bacteroidia; order Bacteroidales; family Lentimicrobiaceae; genus Lentimicrobium. The sequence goes on from JAAXUD010000581.1 coordinate 423, forward strand.
AAAACTGAATAAACTCGGAAAGGGTGCTGGAGTCAGGCGCAAATCAGGCGGTGGCGAAGGAAAAGGGAAACGCTTAAAAAGCGGGAAACCATAGTTTTTACATTTTAATAGGAGGTAATTATGCCAGGCTATGATCAAAAAGGTCCATTGGGCAAAGGTTCGATGACTGGACAACGAATGGGTAAATGCACTGATTTTGGTGCAAACCTGAAAAAACAATCTTCGGGCGGTGATGAAAATGAAAATCAGATTTTAACTAATTAAAAAACTCAAAAATGACTAAAAGAATAGCGATTCCCTTGTTAGGGAATGTATTGTCTGAACATTTCGGACATTGTCAGGCATTTGCCTATGTGGATGTTGACAATAATGAAATTACCAAAATTACGATTATGGATCCGCCAGAGCATCAGCCAGGTACCTTCCCAAAATGGGTGGCAGCCAATGGTGCAACCGATGTAATTGCCGGTGGCATGGGCCCTATGGCTGTGAATCTCTTTAATGAAGCCGGTGTTAACGTTTTTGTAGGCGCACCGGTTGATTCACCAACGAACCTCGTCAATGATTTTCTGGCTGAAAAGCTTGTCTTGAATGCTAATTATTGTGACCATCATGGCGAAGGTGACCACCACGGTCATGGACACCAGCACTGAAATTCTTACAGTGATTGATCCACGATGCAGCGATTGCTTATTGAGAACTTACCAGCGGTTGTTCGGTAAGTTCAATACAACAGTTACTGAACAACAAGATTTTCTGATGTTTTTCAAGGAACTCATCAGAGTTGGTGACCATAAAACAACGCCGGAAATACAACGGGAACTGAGTCTTGCATTCAGTTCCATTTCCGGGGTGGTTGATCTTTTTGCAGAGGAAAAGGCCGAAAGCAATCGTGTGGCATTGGAATTATATTCAGAATGGAAGCCAAAAGTGACTGCTTCTGCCAACCCGTTTAAACTTGCATTAAGACTTTCCATCGCCGGAAACATCATGGATTATGGAGCCAGCAACAGCTTTGATATCCACCACACTATTGAGTATGTTAACTCAGCTGGTTTTGCAATTGACCATACTGATCTGCTGGAAGAAGCAATCAGCCGGGCAAAAAAGATACTTTACCTGGGCGATAATGCCGGTGAAATCGTACTTGATAAGCTATTTCTTGAAACGATCGGGCATCCCGATGTAACCTTTGCTGTCAGGGGGGGAATCGCATTAAATGATGCCACTATTCAGGATGCAGAAGCCATTGGAATGGAAGCTGTGGCCATCGTGATTTCAAATGGATTTGATGCTCCTTCTACGGTTCTGGCTGAGTGCAGTGCGGAATTTCTTACCATTTACCATGCTGCTGATCTGATTATTTCAAAAGGACAGGGAAATCTGGAAGGGCTTATTGATGAAAATGATCCGCGCATTTTCTTTTTACTGATGGTAAAATGTGAATTGATGGCTGAAAAGTTAAGTGTTGAGAAAGGAAGTTTTGTTGTGTACAATCAAACAATAGCACCATGGGTATAATCTATGTAATTATAGCCTTGTTTTTAGGAAGTGTTGGGAGTGTGGCATTGGCCGGGCTTTTACTTTTATTTGGAAATGAGAAGCTGGAAAAAGTTTCGACTTATCTAATGTACCTTGCGGGAGGTACCCTTTTAGGGGCAGCATTTTTGGGCATGATACCAAAAGCAATCAGCATGGCGGAGCCCAGGTTAATTCTCCAGACCATAATGTTTGGCATACTGCTCTTTTTTGTGCTTGAAAAAATAATTCTCTGGCGGAGTTGCCGCAATAAAAACTGCGAGCGACATATGAGTGCTGCCGCTCCGATCATTTTGATCGGGGACGCTTTTCACAATGCCATCGACGGGGTGGTTATCGCTGCATCTTTTCTCACCTCAACTGAACTGGGAATTTTCGTTACCCTATCGGTTGTGCTTCATGAAATACCCCAGGAACTGGGCGATTTTGGCATACTGATAAAAAGCGGGTTTTCACGCAGCAAAGCATTTTGGTTCAATGTATTAAGCGGAGCCACTGCCATTGTTTTTGGAGTAGCTGCATTTTACACCCTTGATATACTCCGATCACTTATTCCTTATGCGCTGGCGTTTTCGGCTTCCAGTTTTCTGTACATCGCCCTGGCCGATCTTATTCCGGAAATGCACCGCAAAACATCCTTAAAGGCTTCAATCAGCCAGGTTCTTTTAATTGCGCTCGGAATTTTAATCATTTATGTGAGTTTATATTTCAAATAAACCTGACCATGGAAAAAATCAAAGTTGGCATAATTATCTGCGACCGGTATCATACCTGCGCCGGCGGCAAATGCTTCAGGTCGCTTCAAAATCGTGAAGGCGCTTTTGAAATGTACAAGGGTCAGGAGGCAGAA
>JAAXUD010000118.1 GCA_013336205.1 Lentimicrobium sp.
ATGATCGCGGATAAATGTTTCAGCAATTTTGTCAAGCGCACCGGTTTTTATTCCCGGTTTAATATGCCTGGCAACTTCAGCTAGGGTTTTACCAACAAGTAAAGAACTTAATCTTATTAACTCTATTTCCTCTTTTGTTTTGTAATGGATCATTATACCGAATTCAAACCAGTAAAAGATACATTAACTCATATTTATTGATGAACGGCCTTTGATACGACCCGACTTAGTCAGACCATCATAGTGTCTCATCAATAAATGACTTTCAATTTGCTGAAGTGTATCAAGTACAACACCAACAAGAATCAAAAGTGAAGTTCCTCCATAGAAATTTGCAAACTGAGCTGTCACCCCTATATGTCCTACAAGCGCAGGCATGATCGCTACAAAAGCAAGGAACATGGAACCTGGTAATGTAATACGTGACATAATCTGGTCAATAAACTCAGCAGTTTTCTTACCAGGTTTAACGCCTGGAACGAACCCATTGTTCTTCTTCATATCTTCAGCCATTTGATTAGGATTAATCGTGATCGCTGTATAGAAGTATGTGAAGACAATGATTAACAATGCGAATACAAAGTTATACCAGAACCCCTGGACATTGGTAAAGGCTGCAAAAAACCCTGAAAGTGATTCAGATTGTGCGAAACCAGCCAATGTAAGCGGCAGAAACATGATAGCCTGGGCGAAGATGATAGGCATAACACCGGCAGCATTCACTTTAAGCGGAATGTACTGACGAACACCACCATATTGTTTGTTTCCGACAATTCGTTTTGCATATTGTACCGGAATTTTTCGTGTACCCTGAACAAGTAATATACTTATCAGGATTACACCTATCAGAACAGCCAACTCTACAATGAAGATAACAAGACCACCACCTTTCTGCTCCATACGTGAAACAAGTTCACCAAACAATGCAAAAGGAAGACGGGCAATAATACCAATCATAATGATGAGGGAAATACCATTACCAATTCCTTTATCCGTAATACGCTCACCCAGCCACATAACAAACAGAGTACCGGCAATCAGAATGATAACTGAAGAAACCCAGAAGAAGGTCGATGGCGAAGTGATCGCAGGATCAAAAGGTGTAATAGCCTGAGAAGGAAGTTGGGAAACCAGGTTGGCAATGTAGCCCGGAGCCTGGAAGCCGGTAATAACAACTGTAAGATAGCGTGTAATCTGATTGATCTTTTTACGACCGCTTTCACCTTCTTTCTGAAGCTTCTGGAAATAAGGAATAGCCATACCCAACAACTGCACCACAATGGATGCAGAAATGTAAGGCATAATACCCAATGCAAAGATAGATGCATTAGAGAAGGCACCTCCTGAGAACATATTCAACAGGCCGAGCAATCCTCCGCTGGTCTGATTTTGTAGATTCGCCAGCTGATTAGGATCAACCCCCGGAAGCACAATATAAGAACCAAGCCTGTAAAGCAATATAATACCCAATGTGTATAATATGCGTTTACGAAGCTCTTCAATCTTGTAGATGTTCCGTATAGTCTGAATTAGTCTTTTCATCTAAAGTTTAGATTTTTATTGCCTGACCACCATTTGCTTCAATAGCCTTAACAGCAGATGCTGAGAAAGCATGGGCTTTAATTTCAACTTTGGCAGTTAACTCACCGCGTCCCAGAATTTTGATTTTGTCGTTTTTAGAGGCTAAACCAAGTTCCAGAAAAACAGCCATGTCGATAACTTCAATATTCCTGGTTGAAGCGATTTCCTGAATTACGTCAAGATTAATACCGCGATGCTCAACACGATTGATATTGGTGAATCCAAACTTTGGCAAACGCCTGTAAATTGGCATCTGACCGCCTTCAAAACCAAAACGCCTGCTATAACCTGAGCGTGATTTCTGACCTTTATGACCACGGGTAGCTGTTCCGCCACCACCAGATCCCTGGCCGCGCCCTATTCTTTTAGTTGTTTTAGTCGAGCCCTGGGCCGGTTTAAGATTACTTAAATCCATAATGTCTTTCCGATTAACGTTGTATATTAATTAGATTTCTTCAACTTTAAGCAGATGGTTGATCTTTGCGATCATACCTGCAATCTGTGGAGTAACAACCACATCAACGGGGCGACCCATTCTTGAAATGCCTAAGGCTTTCAGGGTGCGTTTCTGACGCTCGGGTTGTTTAATCCCACTCTTTATCTGTGTAACTCTCAATTTTTTCATTTCGCTCTATTTAAACGCTTGTTAATTAGCCGTTGAACACCTTATTAAGGTCAACTCCGCGCAATTGTGCAATCGTATATGCATCGCGCATATTTACCAGTGCATCAATCGTAGCTTTTACTACACTATGTGGGTTTGATGAACCTTTTGATTTGGCAAGTACATCCTTTACACCAACACTTTCAAGTACAGCACGCATAGCGCCACCAGCAATTACACCGGTACCGGCAGAAGCGGGTTTCAGAAACACCAGTGCTCCACCATATTTTCCTAACTGTTCGTGAGGAATAGTACCTTTCAGTACCGGTACTTTCACCAGGTTTTTCTTGGCATCGTCAACACCTTTGGCAATAGCAGCGGTTACTTCTTTAGCCTTGCCAAGTCCGTAGCCAACTACACCATTCTCATTTCCTACTACAACAATAGCAGAAAAGCTAAAGGTACGACCCCCTTTGGTAACTTTAGTAACCCTTTGTATGCTTACCAGCCTGTCTTTAAACTCAATTTCGCTGGATTTAACTCTTTTGATATTTGCGTTTGCCATTTCCTTTAAAATTTAAGGCCACCTTCCCTGGCTGCTTCTGCCAGTGATTTGATTCTACCATGATATAAATACCCGTTACGATCGAAAACTACGCTTTCAATCCCTGCATCAATTGCACGTTTGGCAATAAGCTGGCCGACCAGTTTCGCCTGTTCAATTTTGGCAGTCGGGGTTCCTGAAACTTCAGGAGTACGCGACGATGCAGAAACAAGGGTTTTACCATCCAGGTCGTTAATGATCTGGGCATAAATCTGTTTGTTGCTTCTGAATACGGTCAACCGGGGCTGCTCAGGTGTTCCGGTAATAGTTTTCCGGACTCTGAGTTTGATCCTGTGCCTTCTGTATTCTTTTCTGTTCTTAATAGCCATCCTTATCTTAGGAATTTGCCCGGACTGATCCGGGATTGGTTTATGTTAAATATTATTTGTCAGATGCTGATTTACCGGCCTTCTTCTTAACAACCTCACCCATAAAGCGGATACCTTTACCTTTGTAAGGCTCTGGTTTACGCATTGAGCGTATTTTAGCAGCTACCTGTCCGATAAGCTGTTTGTCGTAAGATTTTAGTGTAATCGTTGGGTTCTTTCCTCTTTCTGCCGCAGTTTCAACAGTTACTTCAGCAGGCATTTCAAAGAAAATACTGTGTGAGTAACCAAGGGCCAGTTCCAGAAGATTACCGACAGCGGTAGCTTTGTAACCAACACCGACAAGTTCCTGAACCACGGTGAATCCATCTGACACTCCTTTAACCATATTGGCAAGCAGTGAACGATACAGTCCGTGTTTTGACCTTGTGTCCTGAGTTTCCTGAGTGCGACCAACTACAAGATGGGTACCATCAACATGCACAGTGACGGTTGGGTCAACCTGTTGTTTTAGTGTACCAAGTTTACCTTTAATGGTTACCAGGTTAGTTTCCGATACCGTGATATCAACACCGGCAGGGATAACTATTGGCATTTTTCCTATTCTTGACATCGTAGAAATCTCCTCTAATTAGCTAATGTAACACAATACTTCGCCACCAATCTGAAGCGTTCTCGCCTCTTTATCGGTCATAAGTCCTTTATTGGTTGAGAGTATAGCTACGCCCAAACCATTGAGAACTCTTGGAAGTTCGTCAGCACCGACATACCTTCGCAAACCAGGTTTGCTCACTCTTTCAAGACTTCTGATAGCAGGTACTTTTGATACCGGATGATACTTCAAAGCAATCTTGATGATTCCCGGAATGGCTTCGTCTTCAAACTTATAGTTCAAAATGTAACCCTTATCGAATAAGATCTTGGTTATTTCCTTCTTCATTGTGGATGAAGGTATCTCCACGATCCGGTGGTTTGCCATTACGGCGTTCCTGATACGGGTCAGGTAATCTGCAATAGGATCTGTTACCATTTTATCCTTTGATATTTTGATTAATGTTGTTTTATTTTCTTACCAACTGGCTTTTTTCACACCTGGAATTAGACCATCCAGCGCCATGAACCGGAAGTTGATACGCGATACGCCAAACTGACGCATGTAACCTTTAGGGCGTCCTGTTAATTTGCAACGATTGTGCAAACGTACCGGAGAAGCATTTTTTGGCAGTTTCTGCAATCCGATAAAATCACCGGCGGCTTTAAGTTCTGCACGTTTGGCTGCGTATTTTGCAACAAGGCGTTCTCTTTTGCGCTCTCTTGCTTTAATTGATTCCTTTGCCATATCGTTTATTTCTGATTTTTGAATGGTAAACCAAATTCCTTTAACAATGCCAGGCATTCTTTGTCGGTATGGGCTGTAGTTACGAATGTAATATCCATACCATTAATCTTGGCCACTTTGTCGATCAGGATTTCAGGAAAGATAATCTGTTCAGTTACACCCAGGGTGTAGTTGCCACGACCGTCAAATCCTTTTTCGTTGATTCCGCGGAAGTCCCTGATTCGGGGAATAGCCACTGAAACCAGCCTGTCGAGGAATTCATACATGGTGTTGCCCCTTAAGGTTACGCGAACACCAATCGGCATTCCTTTACGCAGCTTAAAGTTTGAAATATCCTTCTTGGACTTCGTAGCTACTGCTTTTTGTCCGGTTATGGATGTAATTTCATTGACACCTGCATCAATAAGTTTTTTGTCAGCAATTGCTGTACCGAGTCCCTGGTTAACGCTGATCTTCAGCAACTTTGGAACCTGCATCACAGTTTTATATTGAAACTGCTCGGTGAGCGCAGGAATTATCTCTTTCGAGTATTTATCTCTTAGGCGTGGTGTATAGCTCATTACTTAATTACCTCCCCCGACTTTTTGGAAAAACGTACTGATTTATTGGTTTTGCTGTCCAGCTTGCGACCCACGCGGGTTGGTTTACCCGTGTTATCAACAACCATCAGGTTCGAGATGTGGATTCCGGCTTCTTTTTTAACAATACCACCCTGGGCACTTTTTGCACTGGGTTTGGTATGTTTGGAGACCAGGTTCACGCCCTCTACAATAGCCTGCAGTTTTTCAACATTCAGCTCAAGGACTTTTCCCTGCTTTCCTTTTGAGTCACCGGCAATAACCTTAACGGTGTCGCCTTTTTTGATGTTCAACTTCGTGCTCATATTCGGTTAGTTCAATTAAAGCACCTCTGGTGCCAGTGAAACAATCTTCATATATTGCTTTTCGCGGAGCTCTCTTGCAACAGGGCCGAAAATACGGGTTCCTGACATTTCGCCTGCGTTGTTCAGCAATACTACAGCGTTGTCGTCAAACCGGATGTATGATCCATCGTTGCGACGAATTTCCTTTTTGGTTCTGACAACCACTGCCTTGGCAACTGTACCTTTTTTAATGTTTCCCGATGGGATAGCATTTTTTACGGTAACAACGATTTTATCGCCTATTGAGGCATACTTTTTACGAGTTCCACCCAATACACGGATGCAAAGAACTTCTTTGGCTCCGCTGTTGTCAGCAACCGTAAGTCGTGATTCCTGTTGTATCATAATTACTTAGCTCTTTCAATGATTTCGACTAATCTCCAGCACTTATTTTTACTCAACGGCCTGGTTTCAGATATGCGAACGGTGTCGCCTATGTTACAGTCGTTGTTTTCGTCGTGTGCCGCAAACTTGGAAGTCTTTTTTACAAACTTTCCATACTTGGGGTGCTTTTCACGGCGCTCAACCTGAACGACGATTGATTTCTGCATTTTGTTGCTGACAACAACCCCAACTCGTTCTTTTCTCAGATTTCTGGTTTCCATAGCGTCTCCGGTTATTGTTTGTTAACGACAGCTGATCCCTGTGCAGCATTTTTCAATTGGCGTGAGCGCAATTCAGTTACCATGCGTGCAATGGTTCTGCGATAGGTTTTGATTTTATTGGGGTTCTCAAGAGGAGAAACAGCATGATTCAGCTTAAGCTTTACTAGCTGCTTGCGCTCTTCATCGAGCCGTTCTATGAGTTCGGCTGTTGAAAGCTCTCTAATGACTTCTTGTTTCATTTTTGCGTTATATTGATTCTTCGACGTAATCTCTTCTTACCACAAACCTGGTTGCTACAGGTAATTTCTGAGCTGCCAGCCTTAAGGCCTCTTTTGCAACTTCCATAGGTACACCTTCTGCTTCGAAGAGCATGCGACCCGGGCTGATGCGTGCAACAAAGTATTCGGGAGCTCCCTTACCTTTACCCATTCGAACTTCGGCTGGTTTTTTGGTTACGGGTTTGTCCGGGAATATGCGGATCCAGATCTGTCCTTCACGTTTCATGTGACGGCTGACTGCCTGACGGGCAGCTTCAATCTGCCTGCCGGTTATCCAGGCTTCTTCCAGGGTTTTGATCCCAAATGAACCAAATGAAAGCTCTGCACCACGCTTGGTGTTGCCCTTCATTTTGCCCTTCTGCATCTTCCTGTACTTGGTTTTCTTTGGCTGTAACATTATTATCGGATATTGATCGTGTTGTTGTTACTCTTTTATTGGAAACTTATTTCTTGGGACCCCTGTTACGGTTTCCACGTTGTGGCCTGTTGTTACCTGGCCTTGGTGGCATTGATTTCTCACGTGGGTTTCCGGCGGTAGCTGACTCAACATGAGCAGTAAGTTCTACTTTTCCGTAAACTTCACCTTTGCAAATCCATACTTTTATACCAATTCTTCCGTAGGTTGTATGGGCTTCAGCAATTGCGTAATCAATGTCGGCACGTAAGGTATGCAATGGAATACGTCCTTCCTTTATCAGTTCACGACGAGCCATTTCAGCACCAGCCAACCTTCCGGAAATAAGCACTTTAATACCTTCTGCACCTATTCTCATTGTAGAAGCGATTGAAGTCTTGATTGCACGACGGTAAGATATACGGCCTTCAATCTGACGGGCAATAGCATTGGCTACAATTACAGCATCCATTTCAGGACGTTTGATTTCGGATATATTGATCTGAATCTCCTTCTTGGTGATTTTCTTCAATTCTTCCTTCAATTTGTCAACTTCCTGACCACCTTTTCCGATAATGATACCCGGACGGGCGGTATGAATAGTCACAGTAACGAGCTTAAGCGTGCGTTCGATCACAATTTTCGAAACACCGGCTTTCGACAAACGGGCATTCAGATACTTGCGGATCTGGTCGTCTTCAACCAGTTTAAGTCCGAATTGCCTGCCACCATACCAGCTGGAATCCCATCCTCTGATGATGCCTAGCCTGTTACCTATTGGATTTGTCTTTTGTCCCATTCAACTAGTAATTAATTGGTTTTTAAGCCTGATTTACAGTTTCTTTTTCATTTACCTGGTTAACTCTGTTACCGATCAGAAGGGTAACATGGTTTGAGCGTTTGCGGATACGATGTGCACGTCCCTG
>JAAXUD010000582.1 GCA_013336205.1 Lentimicrobium sp.
ATCGGCCGCGATTTCAAGAAAGCATTCAACTGTGTTGGTACTTACTTTGATGCATCGAGTGAAACTGCCTTTCAGAAGGCTTTAAATACTGTAATCAGCCAGGCACTTAATGCCACCACCTTACAGGTTAATTTACTTGACATCAACAATAAAGCCACTGAAACGAATGTAAATATGACATTCTATGACCATGCAACAGGTAAACTGAAATATAATTTCATTCATACTCTTAATAATCATGGACTACCCGATACGTTGGTGTTGGATCCATTATTAACCTACGATCTGGTTGTAAACACAATTCCCCAGATAAGGCTTGACAGCATCGGACTGGTTTCAGGTATGCATGTCACTGCTTCGGTAAGTGCTCCCCAGGGTTACCTAAATCTGAAAATTGGCTCCAACGAGCGGATTGTAAAAAACCTTCAGGTAATTGTAAGACAACAAGACGACCATAAAACACTGAATATTCAGAGTTTTGGTGAAAATAAAAAATACCTCTGTGGTCTTTACGACCTGGAAATACTGACACTTCCAAGATTATACCTCAACGATGTAAAGATCTCACAAAGCCAGACAACAAACATTGATATCCCCTTGCCCGGCATTGTAGTAATCCGTAAAAGTGTGAATGGATTCGGCAGTCTTTATCTTGAAAAAAATAATACACTGGAATGGATTTATGATTTAAGGGAAAACATACTCCAGGAAACACTGGTACTTCAACCCGGTAATTATAAAGTCGTTTACAGATCGAAAAATGCAGAAAAGGCAATGTATACAATCGAGAATTCATTTACCATCCTGCCGGGCGAAACCAGTAACATCAATTTATTCTCCTTCTGAAGCCGGTATTCCAAAGTCTCGGTAATAAAGTAGGTTAAGGTTAAGCCTGCCTGCCCGCCTGAAAAACGGCGGGTAACCTGACAAATCAACTATAAAAGTGACATTCATCCCCAGTCGGACAAGCTTATAGCAGAACCTCTCTGGCTATTCCATTAAACATAAGATTCTTATGTAGATTTTTTAGTTTACCTGATATTAAAAAAGGACAAACCAGTTTCAGCAAGAAGTATTTATCGGTGATCAGGAATAAACATCAACCATTCTTGCTAACAGTTTCAAGCATGGGAATATTGAGCAATTCAATGGTATTCCCATCAATTGCAACCAATCCATCTTCCCTGAATGACTTTAGTGCTCTGATTGCACTTTCCTTTGTCATGCCCGACATATCAGCAAGATCCTGACGCGTGAGCGAAGTTTTAAAAGGATTGGAATGATATACATTGTTAGATAAATTAATCAATGTATCGGCCATTCGGCCTGGAATCTGTTTTTGTGCAAGGCTGCTTATCTGATTGCACAAGCCGATGGCCTGAATGCTGATTTTAGTAATAAAGCTACTGGCAAATGAACTATTGGTTTTAACCAGATCCTGAATAACATCAGCACTAACCAGACAGGCAGTTGTTTCTTCACATGCAATTGCAGTGAAATGATGGCGTTTATCCACGTATGCGCCTGGTGCGAATATATAATCAACTGGTTTGGCAAATCCTATTATCAGTTTACGGTCATTTTCACCCTCTATATACAACTTAACCAGGCCAGAGGTAACACATACAAAATCATAGCAGGGAGAGCCTTGTTTGAAAATGATCTCGCCGGGGTGGTATTGTATACTAACCCTGCAATTTTCAACTTTTAAAAGTTCGTCAGTTTTTAACGAATCAAAAACATCAGACCTGTTAAGGCAATTTAAACAACTTGCTTCCAATGCTTTATTCATATTTCACTGCTAAATACTTAATAATTAAAAAAAAGAACCATGCTTATCTATAATAAGAATCATTTCAGATAAGGCAAAGAATCAATGATTAGAGTGATAAAAATCATTCAAATATACGATTAAATCACCAATCATGTGCAAATATATCATTATACCTACAAATGTTCATACGCATATAAATACTTTCTTTGATGTATTAAAATACAGCTAAAGAAATGAAAAAACTGACCTCCAGATTATCAATAGCAATTGCAATAACCGGAATTGCGTTAATGACTTTATTAAGCGGTTGTGAATATGAGTTTGTTGAACCGGAAGTAGGCCCTCCACCTCCTGATGTTGTAAGTTTCTCGACCGACATAATGCCGATTTTCAACGCAAGTTGTAATATGAGCGGATGTCATGCTGTAGGAGCCTTTGACCCTGATCTTTCCCCGGCCAATGCATACAGCAGCCTGTCAGATGGCGACTATATTAATACCGCCAATCCGGAAAACAGCCTGATATACACTTCAATGGCAACAGGCAGTATGAAGAGTTTCACCAACACGAGTGAGGCAAACCTGGTTCTTGCCTGGATACAAAAAGGAGCTCTGAACAATTAAAAAATAATTTACTCTAAAGTCACCAATGATGAAGAATATTAACTTTTATAAAAAAATGAATTTACTGGCTGTTTTGGCCTTAATCATGATCAGTTTCACAGGATATGCCCAGGAAGGCGATTCTATTGTTGAGCCTGTAAAAGAACGTCCTGCAAGGCCGGCTTTTGAAAGCGCATTATTGTTTGATGCCGCCACTACAACCATTCAGCCATCTAAAACGCTGGAAATGGTAATTCAGCATCGCTTTGGAACTTTCGGTAATGGGACCTCTGACCTTTTTGGCATCTGGGCTCCCTCCAACATCCGACTGGGCATGAATTATAGCATTCTTGACAATCTCATGGTGGGTGTCGGAGTTACTAAATTCAATAAAATGGAGGATATTCAGATTAAATACAATGTGCTGCAACA
>JAAXUD010000583.1 GCA_013336205.1 Lentimicrobium sp.
ATGGCATGAGGAGTTACTACCTTTTGAAACGCAAGCTTAACAGCACCACCAGTTCCAAGTGGCTCTTTTTCAACAGAATATAGCAGTTCAAGGTTCTTATATTTGTCGCCAAAATAGTTTTCAATGCTAGCGCTGAGGTGGCCGGTTGAAAGAATAACTTTTTTGAAACCGAATTTATTGATAAAGTCAAGCTGATATTCAAGAAAAGGCTTTCCATTTACAGGCGCCATTGCTTTGGGCAGATTCTGAACAGTATCGCGCAACCTTGTACCCAGACCTCCGGCAAGAATTATGATATCAGGAAATTCCATAAACATATTAGCGGGGAAATAATTTTGCTTCAACCAACTCACAAATGATATGGCCAATAGTAATATGTGATTCCTGAATTCTGGGCGTATCCGTTGACGGAACATTGAGGAGAATATCTGATAATTCTTTCATCTTTCCACCGGTTTCACCAGTTAATCCGATAGTTTTCATTCCAATTGAATGAGCTTTCTCCATGGATTTCAATATATTAGAGGAATTACCGGATGTTGACAGTGCAACCAGAATATCACCTTCAGCCCCCTTGGCAGCAACCAGCCTTGCATAAACTTCATCAAATGAGTAATCATTGGCAACAGCAGTCAAATAACTGGAGTTTACGTGCAATGCTTCTGCATCCAAAGGTGCTCTGTCGTAATAAAAACGCCCTGAGAACTCAGCGGCAAGGTGTTGGGCATCGGCTGCACTCCCACCATTGCCACAAAAAAGTACTTTTTGTTTATTTTGAAAAGCCTTAATAATCAGATTGACAGCATCTTCAATGCTACTTAGTATTGACTCATCTGCTAAAACAGATTCCTTAACGGAAATGGAGGAACGTAAAACCTCCTTAATTCGATTCTGCATTTTTAATAAATAATTTTATGCAAAAGTAGTCAAATCCCGGAAAGGAGGAGAATGAAGGACAATGATAAAATTTAAATAGACCAGGTTGTAAGCCCAACAGAAGTGAAATCATATCTTTTTGATTCACCACCATATCGTTTGAGTGCTTCAATCACTTTAGATCTTGTTTCACCCGGGCAATAAAAAATCATAAATCCACCTCCGCCTGCTCCGCTGATTTTACCTCCGGAAGCTCCATTATTCCTGGCGGTTTCATAAATCTCATCCAACAATGGGTTTGTAATTTCATCAGCCATTTGCTTTTTAAACTGCCATCCAAAATCCAATATCTCTCCGATATGATCCAGATCGCCTTTCAACAATGCCTCTTTCATCATCACCGATTGAATCTTTAACTGATGCATCGCATCAATAGACCGTTTGTTATTACTTATAACATTGGCTGATTGAGCTTCTATTATTTTAGATGACAAACGGCTCGTCTGTGTGTAAAACAAAACCAAATTATGAGCCAACTCATTTAGATATATATCTTTAATTCTCAATGGATTAACAATAACCTTATCATTGGCGAAGAACTCCATATAATTAACGCCTCCGAAGGTAGCGGCATACTGATCCTGTTTTCCTCCTGCCATGCCCAGATCTGTCCTTTCAATATCGTAAGCAAGCTTCGCAAGATCATACTCCCCCAATGGTAATTTTAACCATTCAGCAAAAGCACCAAGAATTGCTACAACTAAAGTTGAAGATGTTCCCAACCCGGATCCGGCGGGAGCATCAACCCTGGTTGAGAGGGTAAATGATAAAGGTTTTTTACTAAAATCCTTAACAACTCTATTGTAAACACCTCTGTGAAGGTTCAGTATACCGTTAACAGGCAAACATTCCGCTGCTTCGAATTCATAATATTCGTTTTTATCAATAGAGTCAAACACAATTTTGCCATCCGTGCGGGGCACAATTGTAGCATAAGCATAAAGGCTGATGGTGGCATTGAGGATAGCGCCACCGTAGAGATCGGAGTAGGGTGATACATCTGAACCTCCGCCAGCAAGTCCTATTCTGAGTGGGGCCTTACTTCTTATAATCATTTCGGCATTTATTAATTCTTACTTAAACAAAACTATTTTCCGTACAATTAGACCAATGTTGGTCTCCATTTGTAAAAAATAAACGCCTCTTTCCAAAGCAGACAAATCACATTGAAGTTCACCAGAATTACTCAATTCATTGGGAAAGTCAACTTTGAAGACTAATTTTTCATCAACTGAGTAAACGAATAAATGATTACATACTATCCCGTTTTTATCGAATGCAATATTAATTACTCCATTGGATGGATTAGGATAAATTCTAATTTCATTTTCTGAATACAAATTTTTCATACCTGCAGCCAATAGTGTAAGACTATCACAAAACCGTGATGAAGTGCAAGAATTTGAAACTTTTAAACAAACAAAATATTGCCCTGACTCATTATAAAAATGATCGGGTTGGGCCAGAGTAGATAAAAACCCATCTCCGAAATCCCATAAATATTGCTCACCTGAAATTATTTGTAATGGACTGAAAGAAACCATATTTCCATTTGCCTGATAACTAAACTGAGAAACTGGTGAATCACAAACATTTATAGTATCACAATTTGTCAGAGTATCGCAATCATTTGTAGCCGTGAGACAAACGTTATATCTTCCGGTCTGCTGAAAAGTAAACACCGGCTGTGGGAGATCAGAATAATAACCATTTCCGAAATTCCACCAATAATCAGTATTGTCATCCTGGTTAACAGTAAAGTTAACCGTTGTCTGATTCTCAACTATTGAATAAGTGAAACTGGTATCGGGTTTTTCACAGGGAATATATTCAATTACCAATAGTGGTCGTTTCTCTGGATTCAAATGATTA
>JAAXUD010000584.1 GCA_013336205.1 Lentimicrobium sp.
CCCGGATCAAGGGCAAGCCTACCCCGATTTCTTCCAGAATCTTCCTGATTCTGCGGGCACTGATACCTGCATCTACCAGAATGCCCTCATTGCTGCTTCCGACAAAATAACAATTACCACTACTGCCGCTTGAAAGACTGCATAATTGAAGCTGAACAGGAAATAGTGAAGGAGGCATGGCGTTATTTTTTGCAAAGGTAAGCCTTTTAAAGCCGGGTAAATAATCCGGATGGCAGTTTAACTGCTATTGATTTCTTATCGATTTCCTTGTAAAGTATTAAAAGGTTAAGGTTAAGCCTGGCTTACAAATCATTTTAAATGGGTAGATCAATTTAGCCCTGCCTGAGTGCCACAGGCAGGCAGGCAGTCAGACAGGCGGGCTTAACCTCAATTTCTCAACCTCAATCTCAATCCTGACCTGAGTTACATAAGAGAAATCAGATATTTACCATTCAATGTTTGTGCGGCTCATCCCAATAATCACTGAAAAAACGGGATTAGAAATTAGATATTGGATATTTGATATTGGAAATTGGACACTTAAACCCTCCCTATTCAGTATCTTTGCACCTTCAAAACCCCTGAACCATGAACGTGCTTGAGCAATTAAAACAATACACCCGTGTAGTAGCCGATACCGGTGATTTTGAATCGATGATTACCTATCAGCCGGTTGATGCAACAACCAATCCTTCACTGATTTATGCTGCTGCCAAAGAGGAGAAATATCGTCAGCTGGCAGCAAAAGCTGCTGCTGAAGCCCGTTTGCTCAGTCCGGATCCGGCGGAGCAATTATCCCTTTGCCTCGATAGAGTTGCAGTGAACTTTGGACTTGAAATTCTCAAAATTGTTCCGGGACGTGTAAGTACTGAAGTTGACGCACGTTTGTCGTTTGACACCGAAGCCACAATTAACAAGGCCTTTGAATTGATACGGCTATATGAAGCGGCCGGTGTAGACCGCAATCGTATCCTGATCAAGGTAGCTGCCACCTGGGAGGGCATAACTGCTGCCCGCGTACTCGAAAGAGAAGGTATCCATTGTAATCTTACCCTTCTGTTCTCAAAAATTCAGGCTATTGCCTGTGCAGATGCAGGCATTACCCTTATTTCGCCCTTTGTCGGACGAATTCTTGACTGGTATAAATCCGCTCAGAATTTCTCGTCTGCTGACCCTAATGAAGATCCCGGCGTAGTTTCAGTGACTGAGATCTTTAATTACTATAAAAAATTCGGATACAGAACCGAAGTTATGGGTGCCAGTTTCAGGAATAAAGGCGAAATATTGGCGCTGGCCGGCTGTGATTTACTCACCATAGCCCCTGCTTTGTTGAAAGAACTGGAAGAATCAATGGATACTATTGAATTAAAACTTGATGCCGGAAAAGCAGGCAGCATGCAACTCGAGAGAATTCCTTCCGATGAAAAATCGTTCCGCTGGCTGATGAACGAGGATGCCATGGCCACCGAAAAACTAGCAGAAGGAATACGGAAGTTTACGGTTGATCTGCTTAAACTTGAGGAGTTTCTGAAGACAGAATTTCTAAACTAAACAGACTGAAATATTTCCATACCTTTGCGCCCCCAAAACACAAGGTTTAATAATTATAGAATTTGGGACTTTTTGAACTTTGAGTTTTTCACTTTCAGCTTTGAACTTTGAACTTTGAGTTTTTTACTTTCAGCTTTGAACTTTAAACTTTGAGCTTTTTACTTTTTACTTTTTACTTTAGACTTTTAAAAAATGAGCTTAGTCGTAGTCGGAACCGTTGCCTTTGATGCCATTGAAACCCCTTTCGGGAAAACAGATAAAATTCTCGGTGGAGCAGGAACTTATATTGGCCTTGCTGCCGGGAAACTGAATGTTGATGCAAAAATTGTTTCGGTTATCGGAGGCGATTTCCCCAATGAATACCTGCAGTTATTAAACAATTATGGCGTTGAAACCTCTGGCATTCAAATTATTAAAGAGGGTAAAACCTTTTTCTGGGCAGGCCGCTACCACAACGATATGAATTCGCGCGACACGCTGGCAACTGAACTGAATGTGCTGGCAGATTTCGACCCGGTACTTCCGGAATCTTATAAAAGTGCTAAATTTTTAATGCTCGGTAATCTTACGCCCCAGGTTCAGAAACGGGTAATTGAGCAATTTCCCGAAAGGCCAAAGCTTATCGTAATGGACACGATGAACTATTGGATGAACTCCGCCTGGGACGATCTTATTGAAGTGATCGGCATGGTTGATGTACTGACAATTAATGATGAAGAGGCCAGGCAATTAAGCGGCGAATACTCACTTGTGAGGGCTGCCAGGAAAATCCTGACCATGGGACCCAAATACCTGGTTATCAAAAAAGGCGAACACGGTGCTTTGCTTTTCCACAACGAAAGTGTTTTCTTCGCTCCCGCCCTTCCGCTTGAAGAAGTTTTTGACCCTACCGGTGCCGGCGACACTTTTGCGGGTGGTTTTATCGGTTACCTTGCTAAAACCGGTGATATTTCCTTCGAGAACATGAAACGCGCCATTATCTGCGGCTCAGCCATGGCCTCCTTTACCGTGGAAAAATTCGGAACCGAAGGCTTGCAGGCTATGCAGAATGGCGATTTGAACGACCGTATCCGCCAGTTTTCAGAGCTTGTACAGTTCGACATTGATCTGGTCGAAGAATAAAGGGCATGGGCCTTTCAACCCACCTGATCGTAAAGATTTCTTCTGATTTTTAGTATTGCTCCGACAGCATGACCGGGCTATGGTCTGGCGCTGCCTGTGAATAGAACTCATACCACCCCTGACTGAGCTAAGCT
>JAAXUD010000585.1 GCA_013336205.1 Lentimicrobium sp.
GTATTTATCCACCATCCGTTTAACATCAGGTAGTGATAACCACCCCCCAGCAATTCAGGCCAGGCCATATTTACTTCCGGTGGATTTACAAACATAAAGGATTGATTATTTTCTGCGGATATGCCAAAGGTAAAGGTCAGGCTGTCGTATGTTCCTGCTGGTATTTCATTCCCCACATTCCATTCAAGGGTTTCAGGAATATTTGTGTCGATATAATGAATGTCGTCCCACGTAGCCGGTTCAATAATCCGTCCATCCTGATGATAAAGCTTAAGATCAGAAATGAAATACATAATTTCAGTGACTTCATAATCATTGCCGGCAGCGTTGGTGTATATCGGGCTGTCGGTGATCAGCGAATTACCAGCAACTAAATGAAAAAATTTCATTTTCAATGTGGTTTCCGCTGGCTTTTGCTCCTCTTCCCGGCAAGCGGTTGTTATTGCTAAAAAGGCTAAAAACATCAGCGTAGTGTATGTTGTCGTCTTTTTTCTCATGGTATCAAGGTGGTTCACTGGATGTTTTTATTTCCTAAATTTTTATTTTCAGGTTAATGTATAACGTTCGGCCTGGCTCAAATAGTTTACCATCAGATCCGGCAAGTTTCCGGTTCAGGTGATCGTAGTAAGCCTTGTCAAGCAGATTATTTACGCCCGCGGTAAAAGTGGCAAAGGCGCATGGTTTATAATCAATCGAAATATCTGCCAGTACATAGCCCGGGGTTGATTTTTCATAGGAAGCTTCTGAAACCTGCTTTTGAGCGGCGACAGCTCTTAATGAGAACCCTGGCGTTAATTTTCCGTTCAAAAACACATAACTTGCTTTCATCATGGCTTCAAAAGCCGGGATCTCAGCGATGGGATCGTTTTTAAGTTCGATGGTACCTGTGGCCTGTCCGTTTTCCAGCACTATTTTTTCAATAGATGGGAAATAAGCGTAAGTATAACCGCTTGAAAAGGCTATTCCAAAAAATTCTGTTAAAGCGGCGGTCAGGCCAGCTTCAAAGCCATAGAGCACGGCCCGGTTTATATTGTTAAACTGCTTGACGCCCGGGGCTCCCATGCTTACCGGCCTGACAATGGAAGGTGCAATCAAAGTACCGGTAATGTAATTCTGTACATCCGACCTGAAAAGATTGACAAACACGCTTGCTGATTTCAATTTATAATCAAACATGAGGTCAACCTGGTAGTTTACTTCAGGCATTAGTTCCGGATTTCCCAGGTAATCATATTTGTCATTTCCGGTAGCAAGAAATTTGATGTAGCGTTCCTGCAGATCAGGGGCCCTTGTACCCCTGGCAAGGCCAATGGAAAGACTGGCCTTTTCGTTAATTGCCCATGACCCGTTCGCCGAGATACTGAACAATACTTTGCTGACCGGACTAACTTTAAAATAGGTAATGCCATCTCTGATTATTTCCAATGTGTCGCCTGAGTCGCTGTAATTCAGATCGGTCCGGAAAGTGGCGGCATAGTTGAATTTTCTGTTTTCAGACTGAAATCCGGCGAACAGTCCGCTATTCAAAATAAATGCATCTTTCCACAGGTTAAATGATTTTTCTGAAATGAATTCCTGTCCATCCATCTGCATAATCATCTGCATATGGCGCGTACCGTCCTTTTGTGCCAACTCACTGTCGAGGCCTCCGTTTACCA
Organism: Lentimicrobium sp.; assembly: GCA_013336205.1. GTDB lineage: Bacteria > Bacteroidota > Bacteroidia > Bacteroidales > Lentimicrobiaceae > Lentimicrobium. The sequence goes on from JAAXUD010000585.1 coordinate 1,659, forward strand.
GGTACCTGCCAACCTTTTGGTATTTGATTACCCTTACTCCATTTGTGCTGGTGTTTACTTTTGCAACAGCCTGCATAAGTCCGGTATAGGGCGGCACTACCGTTGAATACTGAGGTCTGAACCGGTTGTCCATCTCATGGTAAACATTGGTGTGATAAGCGGAAATCTGCAAATTTTCAGCTCTGTCAAGCGGATTGTGTTTTATATAAACAGCAGAAAAAATATGCGTATTGTCAGCAATCTCATCCATCGCGAGTGCCGGGAACATCACATCGCGCCCAAATGCGCCTTTGTAAGACAAGGTAAGTACTTCGTCTTTGTCTATCAGGAATCCAAGATCGGCTGATAAGTCTTTCTTTTTGAAGGATGACTCCCATTCTTTCCCATTGCCATCGGTGTAATTCCCATAGTCCTTTAGGCCGCCGCCCAGCTGATAGTATATCTTTTTCCCTGAGCCTGAAACAGAGAGATGCTGCCTGAATCCATTCCGGTTGGCATCGTAACCTGTTATGGAAATAAGTTGAGGTTTTGAGTTTGCAAAAGGATTCTCCTGTCGGGTTATGATCCGGATGCTGGTGGCGGGGGAGGGGCCGTATTGCAGCAGGTAGGGGCCGCGGACAATTTCAATGCGTTTGATCAGTTCCGGTTCTACATGCGAAAGTACCGGATCCATGCGGTTGGGGCAACCACCTTCAATGTGAATGCCTTCGTCCAGGAATATATTCAGTTGGGAGTACCTGAATCCCCGGACTACCGGATCAATTGCATAGCCGCCCCTTCGTATTCCACTGATATTAGGCTCTCCGCGAAGTACTTCGCCTACGTCGGCTACATTGGTTTTTTCGAACAAATCACCCGCAATTGTAGAGCGGGGAGTCATATATAGAATCAGAGAGTCGGTTATAGTTACCAAAGGAAGTTTAATAACAGTGTCTGCTTTCTGCTGACCAAAAATGTGCATCAGAGATGTAAACATTATAAGCAATAACAAGGCAGTTCTTTTCATTCGGTATAATTTATCAACGTATGCTAAAAGTTTGTTTTTTCGCTCCGGGCGTCTAAAGTAAATTAAGCCGGAAACGAACTATAATTCAATGGTTTTCAATGCCGGGCACTGGCAGAAAGCTTTTATCAGTGCTGACAACAGG
>JAAXUD010000586.1 GCA_013336205.1 Lentimicrobium sp.
GTGAATTTCATAACAACCGCGCCAACCAGGACTGCAATCCAGCCTAATGTATCTTCAAGCAGGTGTAATCTGACAACACGCTGGTTAAGCGTACTCCCTCCTTTTAATTTAAGCACAGCTGCTCCATTGAAGATAATTCCCAGCAAAGCCAGCCAGATCATGCCATTTTCATTGACTTCGCCAGGATTAAAAAGCATAGGAACTGCCTGGCTCAGTACAAAAATGGAAGCTGCCAGCAGGAAGACTGAATTAATAAGGGCAGCCAGAACCGGAAACCTCTTATAGCCATAGGTAAAGCGGCTGTCTGGTTTGCGTTCGGCCAACTTTTCGGTATACCAGGCAAGCCCCAGAGAGAATGTATCACCGAGATCGTGCACTGCATCGGAAATAATGGCAATTGAATTGGTGAGCATACCCCCGATTATTTCAATTACCGTGAAAGCGGCATTCAGGAAGAATGCAATGGCGATGTTGCCTTGCCCATGCACATGGGTTGCTCTGTCATCTTTGTGATTGTGGTCAGCCATGTTTTTAACTGTTTCGGATTCTGAGACTATTCATGACAACAGAAACAGAACTCATTGCCATCGAAGCACTGGCGATCATGGGGTTCAGTAATTGATGGGTAAAGGAGAAAAACAAGCCGGCAGCCAGCGGCAGCATCAACACATTGTAAAAGAATGCCCAGAAAAGGTTCTGCCTGATAATCCGGTTGGTTTTCCGGGATAAACGGATAACCTCAACGATCTGGTGAAGGCTTGATCCGGTAATGGTAATTGCTGCAATTCCGATGGATGCATCTGATCCGCTGCCCATTGCAACACCGGTGTCGGCTGCAGCAAGCGCGATGGTATCGTTAATCCCATCTCCGGCCATCGCCACTTTATGGCCAGCTGCCTGTAAATTGCGTATTCTGATTGCTTTGTCTTCGGGACTCAGGCCTGACTCAAATGCTTCTATACCTGTCTGCGCTGCTATTTGTTTGGCAGAAGCCCTATGATCGCCGGTGAGCATGATCACCTTGATCTTCATTAATTTTAAAGCGGCGACAGCGGAGGCTGAACTTTCACGTACCTTATCGCTGATGGCAGCGGCGGCAAGCAACTTTTCAGGAGTCGCCAGGAGTGTAATGGAATAGGCCTCTTCCTCCATTTTCTTGATTACCTGCCTGTCGGTCTCATTTATGATTACACCTTCAGATTCCAGCAGGCTAAGACTTCCGGCAAGGTACTTTTGTTGATCATACCAACCGCTGATCCCTTTACCGGGAATATCTGAGAAATCATCAATTTTTGCAGCTTCAATACCATTTTCCGATAGGTATTTACTGACCGCGGAAGACAAGGGGTGGTCTGAAATTCTTGACAGACCGGCAAAAACAATGAGATTCTGTTGGTTGTTGTCGAAATTTATAATCTTCTCAACCCCTGGTTTCCCGGTAGTTAAGGTGCCGGTTTTGTCAATAACCAAAACATCGGTCTTCCCGGCTGTTTCGAGTCCTGAGGCATTTCGAAACAGAATACCCTGCGAAGCTCCCCGGCCAATGGCAACAATAAGCGCCGTGGGTGTGGCAAGCCCGAGCGCACAGGGACAGGCGATTACAAGTACACTGATCGAGGTAACAATAGCATAAGTTATTGAAGGTTCAGGTCCGACAAAGAACCAGGTAATGAAGGTCAGTAAGGCAATAATTATGACGACAGGTACAAAAATAGCAGAAATGCGATCGACCAGCTTTTGAACCGGGGCTTTGGATGACTGCGCTTCTTCCACCATGGCAATGATGCGTGAAAGCACCGTCTGACTTCCGGTTTTCAGGGTATTAATGGTGAGTGCCCCTTTTTGATTGCCGGTTCCTGCCAGCACACCATCGCCGGCTTGTTTGAAAACAGGCAGGGGTTCACCGCTCATCATGCTTTCTTCAACCCATGAACTGCCCTCAATAACAATTCCATCAACCGGGATGGTGTTACCGGGCTTCACGAGGATAATATCGCCTGCATTAATATTTTTCAATGCTATGGTTTCTTCTTTTCCTCCGCTGATCCTGGTAACAGTTTCAGGCTGAAGGTTCATCAGGCTTTTGATGGCTGCGGAAGCTTTGTTGCGGCTCCGGTCTTCAAGAAACCGGCCCAGCAAAATGAGTGTGATAATTACGACGGCCGATTCATAATAAACATGCGATGAAAGACCATTGGCTGTGAAATAGTTTGGAAAAACTGTATTGGCAAGACTGATAGCCAGTGCCGCGCCTGTGCCCAGGGCGACAAGGGTATCCATACTTGTTTGCTTACGCAGGGCAAGATTCCAGGCGGTAGTGTAAAAAGAGATTCCTGAATAAAAGATAACAGGAATGCTCAGTGCCAGAAACAGAAATTGCATCCACAAAGGAGGGTGATGAACCAACATGGATAGAACAAATATCGGGAAGCTAAACAGAGCGGCAATAATAAGTTTCCTTCGTAAAAGGTTCAGTTTGGCCAGCTCCATTCGCTCAAAGGTGGCCAATTTGTCAACCGGGTCAGCAATCAGGTCGTACCCTATGCTGCTCAGGTTTCGCTGCAATTCATCCAGTCCAACCACATCGGGCTGATAAATCAGCCTGACTGATTTCGAGGCGTAATTAACGGTTGCAGATTTAACACCCTGCTGAGCTTTTAACATGCTCTCAGCGCTGATGGCGCAGGCTGCGCAACTCATTCCGCTTACCGGCAGTGTTATATCGATTTCAAAAGGTTTCATGATGCTTTTCAGACTGCTAATTTAGAATTTTTCTAAATACCTGATGAATGGAATTTGGGAA
>JAAXUD010000587.1 GCA_013336205.1 Lentimicrobium sp.
CAGCAGGCTTTTATGGATCAGTTTCTGCACTTTTCCATCACTTAGGAACCAGGCAGAGTTGAAAAGAGGCTTCCCTTTACCGGTAAAATTTCGGGATGGAGCCCCGATAATTGCAGCTATTCCATGGCAGACGGCAGCTATCTCCAGAATTGAGGCTTCTGATTTCAGGATAAAATCGTCGAATTCCAGAAAATCGCGCGGTGGGTAACCGGTTACTGCCAGCTCGGCAAAAACAGCCAATTCTGCCCCGGATTCCTGAGCCTTCCTGATAGAAGAAATAATCTTCTGCGTATTGGCTTTGAAATCGCCAATATGATAATTAAGCTGAGCAAGTGCGATTTTCATTTGAAAGGCTGATGAATGTTGTTTTTATTAAAACATTACAGCAATACTAAGTTCTATAAAATTTGGAATACCATTGTGTTCCAGGGAAGAATCAACTGTATTATTGCCTTTCAATGCGTTGGTAAAACCGTTGTTAAAGTTAAACCCTACAACGAGTGCAGATGAATTATCAAAGGGATATTCGAGCCCGGCTCCTACAATCATAGAGGCCCTGAAAAGTGTAGTCTGAGAATCGATTAACCTGAAATCAGTTGTCTCGGTGGGCTCTCCCGGTGCTTCAAATACATCCTCACCTTTTGAGCTTAGCCTCACACCTGTACCAAGTCCAATCTGACCAAAAAACCGAAAACCCTTGATTTCATTGGTCTTCATCTTTATCATTGCAGGAATTTCCAGGTATTTAAGCCTGTAATTTCTGGTAAGTGTTCCAGCAATCCCATCGCGCTCTTCCGGATAAGAGAGTTTTCCATTCTGAAAATCAAAATTAAATCCGGTTGCAAAGGCATAGTTCTCTGCAAAATAAAACTCGGCCACCAGGCCCCAGGAGAAGCCGGCAACAGTGCCCTGAGACTCATAGCCCTGTTGATCTGATTTAAACCAGCCAAGATTAGGAGCCGCTTTCACACCCAGAGAAACAGCCTTATACTGAGCAAACATTGTTTGTGAAGAAACCAGAAAAGTCAATAATAATGCAATAAATAATGTTGTAGTTAAGTTCTTTAATCTCATGTTAGAATTTTTAAGTAACAATTAAAATCAATGGCCGCAAAAGGATAAAGTATTCTGACTTCTCTCAGAAATCCGCATTTTCTGCAAAAATACGAAAAACGAACATAAACTTTCAGAACTATAAGTTGTTTAAGCAACAAAAACCCAGCTCATTTTTTATTATATTTGCTAAATAAACCCAAACATCATCTTCATGAAAAAAATCATCTTGCTAGCCGCAATCCTGATGATCGCGAATGTAGCCTTCTCCCAAATAGCCGGATTTACCATTGGTCCGAAAATAGGCGCAAACTTTTCAAAGTTTACTACTGATCAGAGTGAAATTGAGGAACAGATAAAGAACTCTTTTTACTTCGGTGCTTTTGCACGATTTGGCCAGAAATTCTACCTGCAACCCGAATTGCTGGTTATGAAAAGAAACGGAACACTCAAAAACAATGAAATACCCGGAAGCACCGGAACAATAGAGGTCGGCAGCATTGATGTGCCCTTATTGGTTGGGCTCAGAATTCTGAACCTCAAAGTTGCCAATGTAAGGGTTATGGCCGGCCCCGTAGCTTCATTTGCAGTGAATAAGTCAGTTACCCTTGACGAAACCTGGAATGATGACGTTAATTTTACAGAAGATGACATTAAAAATGCAAACTGGGGCTTGCAATTTGGCGCCGGAGTTGACGTTCTGTTTCTTACCCTTGACCTGAGGTATGAAATCGGGTTAAGCAATTTTTCAGAAATTCAGGATTTCGACCTTAAGAACAATATGTTTACCATTGGCCTGGGCTGGAAAATACTTTAGACTGCCATTTTACGTTTTATAACCCCTGGCCTTGAATTGTCAGGGGTTTTTTGTTTCTTTTGCATTTCCATTACTATTAATTTTATTGAACAGCCTTATGTTAAGCAAGAATTTAAAGCAGATTGTTTTACCGGTTATTCTCCTCTTCTCCATGTTGCAATCCTGCAATCTGACCGATAAAAAGCCGGGTGATTCTTCAGAGGCGAACAACAAAGCAGGTGAGGTTCCGGGTAAAACAGAAATACTGCGTTACGAGAAAGCATTGTTCAGTATCCCCGACAATAATTTTGCCGGAGGAATTAAAGACATTGCTGATGAATACAGTATTTTCCTGGGCAAAAACTATGACTCACCTGAGGCATTGAATCAACTTCAAGGTTTTGTAAAAGACAGGCAAAACCAGGATGTTTACGCCGAATGCATGAAACGATATCCCGATCTTGACTGGCTTGCCAATGAATTTACAAAAGCTTTAAAAATTCTGAACAAAGAAATACCGGAAGTAAAAACACCCCGGGTATACACGTATGTGAGTGGTTTTGATTTTGACTACCCCATAAAATATGCAGATACCGCAATAATAATCGCACTCGACATGTACCTCGGAAGCGATTATGATGGTTATCCGAAAATGGGAATACCCGTGTATATTTCAGAGAGGTTAACACCGGCACACATCATGCCCGATTGTCTGAAAGAAATGGCACTTCCACTATTAAAAAGAACTAAAGCTTCTGTTTTGCTTGACGCGATGATTGAGGAAGGTAAGATTCTTCATTTCTGCAGCACCCTTTTACCCGGGACTGATGATTATCTGAAAATCGGTTACACCAAAGAGCAGCTGGAATGGTGTATTGATAACGAAAACAGTATCTGGAGTTTTCTGATCGAAAACGAATTACTGTACTCAGCTGATGCCCAATCTATGAGTA
>JAAXUD010000119.1 GCA_013336205.1 Lentimicrobium sp.
GTGCCTGGAACATTGCCAGTACCAACAGAAGCGCATCTTCATCACACAATTCTTTGTCGCAGATAATGGCTACTTTTTCCTCGAAAAGCAATTCTAAGGCCGCGGCAGGACCTGAAAACTCTGTGCCTGCCATCGGATGTGCTGCCACATAGCGCCCCCGTGCTTCGTGATTAATCACCCCGGCAGCCAGATCGGCTTTGGTGGAGCCCATGTCGGCCACCACTTTTGAGGTCCCTTTTATTTTATCAAGAATTTCCGGTAACAATTTCAGGTTGGCATCAACAGGGGAACAGAGGAGGATAAGGTCAGATTTCTCAATCGCTTCGTTCAGGGGAATGAATTCATTGGCCAATCCGCAATACATGGCAATGGTTTTATGTTGCGGGTTTTTATCAACGCCATAGATTGTTCCTGCAAAGCCTTTTGCTCTCAGTGATCTGGAGAGCGATCCGCCTATCAATCCCATTCCTATTATACAAATGTTCATCATCTTATTGTTGGATTTGAGTTATACTTTCTTCTTTAAGCTTTAATAATTCAGGATATAGTATATTGACAACACATTTATCCTGGTAATCCATCATCAATTGTAAGCCAGACAAGACTGAGCGGTTTTCCTTTTCAATCCGCTCAATTTGGGCTTTATTTACTCTTTTATGGATTCTGACACAATTCTGTTGTAGGCAGCACTAAGCCTTTCCACTGTGCTGCATAAGGATATCCGGATATACCGGTTTCCATTGCTGCCGAAAATAAATCCCGGGGTTAAAAAAACGTGGTTCGAAAAGAGCACTTTCTCTGTAAGTTCTTCAGCCCCGCTATAGCTTTCGGGAATTCTTCCCCATAGAAAAAGGCCTGTTTGTTTCGGGTCAAAGGAGCAATTCAGGGTTTTCATAATCTTTTCTGCGTAATGACGTCTTTCCCGATAAACATCATTTACTGACTTATACCAGCTTTCGTCCGCCCCGAGTGCTTTTACGGCGGCAGCCTGCAGCGGTTGGAACATTCCTGAATCCATATTGCTTTTAACCCTGAGCACCGCATTGATGTATTCAGCTTTTCCTGCAAGCATACCGATGCGCCACCCGGCCATATTGTGCGATTTACTTAAGGAATTCAGTTCCAGGCAGACTTCTCTTGCGCCTTCGATGGAGAGTAAGCTGAGTGTGTCTTCATTTAAAATAAAACTGTAAGGATTGTCATTGCACAAAAGAATCCGGTGTTTTCGTGCAAAGGCAGCCAGCTTCCGGAAGAGCTCCGGGGAAGCTGGTGTTCCGGTGGGCATGTGCGGATAGTTTATCCACATCAATTTGACTTTCTCCATGCCTTCAGCCTCAATTTGTTCAAGATCGGGTAACCAGCCTTTCGCTTCAACAAGATCATAATACCTGATTTTGCCTCCGACCAACCTTGTAACCGATTCATAGGCCGGATAACCAGGATTTGGGATCAGCACCTCATCGCCTTCATTGACAAATGCCATGGTAATATGCATTATTCCTTCTTTTGATCCCATCAGGGGTAGTATTTCGCTGGCCGGATCCAGGGTCACATCAAAGTGACGTTTATACCAATCAGCAAATGCAGTACGCAGGGCCGGAATGCCAATGTAACTCTGGTATCCGTGATTTTTCGGATCCAGGGCATTCTGATGCAATGCCTCAATTATTGCCGGCCCGGGCTGAAGGTCGGGACTTCCGATTCCCAGGTTAATGATATCAGCGCCATTTCGCCGCATTTCATCAATTTGCCGGAGCTTACGCGAAAAATAGTATTCCTGCACCTGTTGGATGCGCTCAGCAGGCGGTATCGATATTAAATCAGAACTTTTCATATCATTAAACAATTGATTTTACGTATTTTGTATCTGTTTCAAACGCAATTGCCGGCATTCCGCCATGCATATATTCACCCAGGATTTCGAACTGATCAGTTAAAGGGCGTATTGCATCAAGAGCCATCCGGTAACGCTGGTAACTGGTGAACATCAGATCGGCCAGAAAGAAATATTCCCAGGCCTTGCCAACGATGGGGAGCGATTGAATCTTGGTAAGATTCATATTATAGAATGCCAGTACAGACAATACCTGGGACAGGCTTCCCGCTTCATGTGGAAGTGAAAAACAAACCGAGGCTTTGTCAATGGCGGAATCAGCAAGCCCGGAGTGGCTATTATTCCGTTGACTGGAGGCAACAATCAGAAACCTGGTAAAATTGGCTTTATCGGCTTCAACGCCTTCTTCAAGCACTTCCAGTCCATACATTTCAGCGGCAAGCCGGCTGGCCAGCGCTCCGTAGCCTGCCAGTTTATTGTCGCTTATCCATTTAGCACTGAGCGCTGTATCACTGCTTTCGACAATCCGCACTCCCTTTCGCCTGAGATTGTCAAGGTAAACATTGCACTGCTGTATGGCTACCGGATGTGAGTGTATTTCCCTGAGGTTCTCTATGCGCTGGCCTGGCAATGCCATCAGATTCTGCACTATACGCAGGTATACTTCCCCTGTAATCTGTAAGCCGGATTTCCGCAGGAGATTATAATTGTGCAGAATACTGCCGGCGACAGAATTTTCGATAGCGACCACCCCAAAGTCGATGCTTCCCCTGGAAAGTTCGTAAAACAGTTCTTCAAAGGTTTCACAGGGTTGAATTTCTATCTCATTCCCTTCGAAAAACTTCCGTGAAGCCATTTCGTGAAAAGCACCCGGCCCTCCCTGTATTGCAATACTGATCGTTTCTTTACCTGTTGGTTTCATAAATCGCTTTAAACAAAAAAAAAGCCCCGTTTCGCGGGACTTTTTCGTGGTATATTAAGTTATGAATTACAGCTTAACCAACATCAAAGTCCGTTTATTACTAAAATAGTAATAAAAAAAGTAAATGAAATTGATGTAATTGAGGCTGCTCATTTTTTCGTTTGTCTGATGCAAAGATAATCCAAATACCTTTTTATCGGGTTAAACTTTCAATTTTTTAATTCAGCAGGTACGCATTGCCGGATTTAAAACGATGATATAAACGTTTCAAAAGATAAATTGTTAATTTTGAGTAACAGAAAATTAACCAAAAATTACAGATTATGCGCTGGACAGGTAGAAGAGGAAGCTCCAATGTTGAAGACCGACGTGGAGGCAGTTCCGGAAAAATGATTGCCGGTGGCGGAATCGGAACAATTGTAATTGTGCTTATTATCTGGCTTCTGGGAGGTGATCCTGGTCAGATGCTGGGAGAATTTGAAAATAACCGGAGTGGCCCTGTGGAAACGACAGCAGAAGAAGATTCAATGGCCCGCTTCGTTTCTGTGGTATTGGCAGATACCGAGGAAGTCTGGGCTGAGATATTTGCTAATTCAGGAAAAACTTACAGAGAGCCGAAGTTGGTGCTTTTTAGCGGACAGGTAGAGTCTGCCTGTGGATTTGCCAGTGCTGCCAGCGGGCCTTTTTATTGTCCGGGCGATGAGAAAGTATACATTGACCTGAGTTTTTGCAATGAGCTCAAAACCAGGTTCGGCGCGCCGGGCGATTTTGCCATTGCATATGTTATTGCCCATGAGGTGGGGCACCATGTGCAGAACCTGCTCGGGGTGTTGGGTGAAGTTCAGGAACAGCGTGAACAGGTTTCTGAAGTTGAAGCCAACAAATTGACGGTGAAGCTGGAGCTGCAGGCCGATTTTTATGCCGGAATCTGGGCTAACCAGGCGCAGCAAAAGTTTAACATACTTGAGTCCGGCGATATTGAAGAGGCGCTGGGTGCTGCGTCGGCTGTTGGCGATGACCACCTTCAGATGCAAACGCAGGGAAGGGTTGTGCCTGATGCATTTACGCACGGAACCTCGGCCCAACGAATGAAATGGTTCAAGAAAGGCTGGGATACCGGTGATCCAGGTCAGGGAGATACGTTTAGGAAGGGCGCTGTATAACTGTCCGACAGCTGTGAAAAAGTTCACAGTTCCATAACAGCAATGTCTAACAGTACCAGGTAGCAGATAAGGCTGAAGATGATTTACCGGTTTATGAGAACAAACCGATTACAAATCTTTTTCCCCTGTTTCGTCAGCCGGAATTGTTCCTTCACCCTGCTGATATCTTGCACGCTTACTTCCTTCATAAAGATCGAATCCGGCATAGCGGCATTCAAGCTGCCCGTTAAAGAGGATATATTTTTTCATGGGCTTCAGGCCAATTTTCTTGAGCGCCATAAAATCAGAACTGATTACCCAGGCTTTGTAGCCCTTGTATTTTTGTTTCAGCGCATCGCCTAGGTCCTGATAAAGACCAATAATATCCTCTACTTCGATGCGCTCACCATAAGGTGGGTTGGTAATCATGGTGCCTCCACCAGCAGGAGGTGTCATTTCCTGAAAAGGTGATACTTTCAGCTCAATCATGTCAGTTAGTCCGGCCTGCCTGAGGTTGGCGACTGCAGCCTTGAGGTTGCGTTCTGAGATATCGGAACCGATTATTTTATACTCAAAATCGCGCTGTTGTTCATGCGCATCATTCTTCACTTCTTCCCACAGGTCCTGGTCGAAGTCTTTCCATCGCATAAAACCGTACTCATCGCGGTGCTGTCCTGCCGGAATATTCATGGCAATCATCGCCGCTTCAATCAGCAGTGTGCCTGATCCACACATGGGGTCGATGAAATTTGACTGCCGGTCCCAGCCGCTCAGCAGAATCATGCCGGCTGCCAACACCTCGCTCAGCGGTGCTTCCGCATTCGATACATGATATCCTCTTTTGTGCAGCGAAGCCCCTGAACTGTCGAAGGAAACATCAACCTCGTCCTTGTAAATATGCATATTGATCCTGAAATCGGGATTTTCAATATTTACGGATGGTCTTTCGCCTGTTTTTTCCCGGAAACGGTCGACAATGGCATCCTTAGCCCTGAGTGAGACAAAATGAGAATGTGTAAAAAGCGAAGTAGCCACCGTAGAATCAATAGAAATGGTGTGGCTGTTGCCAAAATAGTTTTCCCAGCGGATGGCCTTCATTTTGGTATAGAGATCCTGCTCATTCAGAATGGTGAAATGCGCGATGGGCACCAGGATGCGCAAGGCGGTTCTGCATTGGTAATTGGCAGCGTATAGTTCTCTTTTTGTTCCTTCAAATGCCACGGCACGGTTCAGGAGTTCAATGTTGGTGGCGCCAAGCTCTTCAAGCTCCTGTGCCAGTGTTTCTTCGAGTCCGGCAGGTGATTTGGCCAGCATTTTTATGATCGGGTAACCGTCGTGCATTGACATAAATGGAATTTTGAAATATTTTCTTATTGATATTAAAAATTAGTGTGGGTTAAGGTGCTGAGGTTCAGGTGAAAGAATACCTGGTATTTTGCCCTGAATATTACTGCAACTTTGTTTTAAGTGAAGTGAATCAGGCAGTTTTGATGATTTTTGTTGTCGGTTTATAAGGACTGTTTTAGCCTTTCCATGAATTTCTCCGCCTCAACAATTGAACGCCGGTGTGTACCTTCTCCGATCATTCCGTTTTCATCCTGGGCAATGACCTTAAACATAAGCTTTTTTCCGTCAACTGTGATAAGGTTTGATTCACAAAATACGTTCTTTCCAACAGCCGTGGCTTTAACATGCGTAACACTGATTTCGGTGCCTAATGTAATGAAACCTTCGGGCAACTGAGGCTGAATACTCAGTTGGGCGGTTTTTTCCATCAATCCGATCATAGCCGGAGTAGCAAAAACTTCAATTAGTCCGGAGCCATAATGCACGGCAGTGTCTGATAATTGAACGGTGATTTCCTGAAAGCCTTTGGTGCCGATACTCAGATTAAATTCCATTTATTTGAGAATAATGCTGTTGAACTTGTTATGAAATCAGAAATTAAAGACCACCCTTTGTATTAGTTCTGAATGCAGGCTTTGTGAAACCGGACAGAGTTTTGCACATTGCCGGATTATCTGCTTCTCCCGTTTTGTATAATTATTGGCAGGGAAGTCAAGTTCAACAATAATCTCACTAACCCTGCGCGGATCGGAAGCCATTATCTTGGTGACCCTTGCTTTTGTTCCATCGATGCTAAAACCTGAATTCTGAGCAGCAATGCCCATAATGGTGATCATGCACAATCCAAGAGAGGTGGCAAGCAGATCGGTAGGAGAGAAGGCAGAACCTTTTCCGTTGTTATCAACCGGTGCATCGGTTATAAAGGATTGTCCTGATTTGACATGGGTGGCCTTTAACTGCAGGTTGCCAAGATATTCAAGTTCGGATGTTATTACCATAGGGTTAATAATTTGTCTGTAAAGGTAATACTAAAAACAAAAAACCCCGCCGAAGCAGGGTTTTTATCAAAAATGTGTGGATTACTTCTTTTCAGGAGCAGTATTCGCTTCAGCGGTGGTCGCTTTTTTGCTTCCACAATCGCTGGAAGCCTTGGCTGACTTGTCGCCGCATGACGATGAACAGGAAGATGATTTCTTATCAGCCTTGTCGGCCTTTTTGGTTCCATCTGCCTTTGGATCCTTATCGCCGGTGAAACTTACACTATATGTGCTGTAATCGCCTGTCATGGCTTTTACACTTTCGCCGCTCATGGCAAAAACAAATGCAAATACGCTTAATGCTACTATTACTTTTTTCATGGTATCTTTGTTTTTAGTTACACGGCAAAAGTAGCACCTGAATGCGCCTGAATTTGTTAACAGCCTGTTAAATACTGTTAATGCATTGTTAAATCGGCGGGCAGGCAGTGAATGAATAGGCTACCTTTGCCCGTTTACTTTTCATCAATGAAGAAGAAAACTATAATTCTCCTTATTATTCTCACTTCGGTTTCATTAGCCGGCGTAATTCTTATACAGTTATATTGGGTCAGAAATGGCATGAAGCTGCAGGAGGAGCAATTTGATAATAAGGTGAAGGTTACCTTGAAAAGTGTAGTTAACCGTATGTTTGATGAGCGGGACACCATACCAGTTGACCCGTCGGTTTGTGGCGAGCACTGCGACCACAGAACCCTTCAGATATTATCGGCCATTGATCCGGTTCGCCTCGATTCGTTGATGCATGAAGAGTTTGGTGGAATGGAAATCAGCAGGGAATATGCCTGGGGCGTTTACGATCCGGCCTCAAAAACAGTCTTTGCCGGCGATACCGGTGATTTTACGCCTCAGTTACTAAAAACAAACCACAGTGTTTCGCTTTCCTGCCTTTACAGGTCTGAACAACTCTACCTCGGTGTTTATTTCCCGGGTGAAAAGGGTGTTTTGTGGCGAAGGATACTGCCCTGGCTTATTTTGTCATTTTTTTTACTTGCCGTTATGATATCGGCCTTTAGTTTCATGATTTTTTCATTTCTGAAACAGAAAAAGCTTTCAGAAATGAAGACGGATTTTGTAAACAACATGACCCACGAATTTAAAACACCAATTTCAACTATATCATTGGCCAGTGAAATGTTGTTGAGCCCCAGGGTGAATGAATCTGCAGTAAAGACCAAACGTTATGCCCGGATTATTTTTGATGAAAATATCCGGCTGAAGCATCAGGTAGAGCAGGTGTTGCAGATTGCCGTGCTTGACAAAGGTG
>JAAXUD010000588.1 GCA_013336205.1 Lentimicrobium sp.
AACAGGCCAGGTTATCCATCAAAATCCAGAATTCGGTTAACCATCGAAGCCCTTTAGCTTCCCGGAGCTGAATTAACTGCCTGCCTGCTTTTTCAGCTATGGCCGGGTTAAACTTTATCCCTCTTTTGGCCAGAACAATCAGTTTACGGATACTGTCAAACTCATTAAATCCATCCAGAGAATGATCAAACATGGCTGATTTAAACTGCACAACAACAGCCTGACAGGCATCCTGTAAATCATTATTATCAGATGAAACCCAGGTATGTGGCAAATCAGGCCCCAGAAGCACCAGATCCCCTGACTTGAATGTTTCGATCCGGTCGCCTGTAAATCTTTTTCCGCTTCCTTGTACAATATATGTCAGTTCAAGTTCAGGATGATAATGCCAGTAGAACCCGAAAGACGGTTGGCTGATCCAAAGCTGAATATGAGATGAATCCTGATCAATATGCTCAAAACTGGCTTTCACGACTTTTTTCTTCAAATATATCCATAATTTTCAATTTAATTTGATATTTCAGATATAATAGGGGAATTTCCTGATAAAATCCGGATGAGGAATAATAGAATTCCACGCTAATTTTGGCTTGTTCAATCCTGTAACCATGAAACATATACTTTCAGTCATTATGTCATTAACAGCAGTCTTTGCAGCTGGTCAGCCCGCAGAAGTCAAAAAAAAAGCATTCAGTGATGCGTTTCAAGTTGTTCAGCCAGTAAATCAACATTTGCAGTGGCTAAACTTTGGTGAAATAAAGCCTGGAGGATGGATTAAAGACCAGATGGAAAAGGACATGGCAGGTTTTGTCGGGCATCTTGATGAGCTGGTACCCGATCTGATGGATGATAAAATCTATGGCGAAGAACGGCTGACCAAAAACATAAAGATCAAGAATGTTGGCAATATCACAGAGGGTTTTGATCCGCAATACCTTTGGTGGAACAGCGAAACCCAGTCAAACTGGCGCGATGGATATATCCGCAATGCAATATTACTCAATGACCCATTGCACCTGACCAAAGCCGGAAAATACATTGATTACCTCCTTTCCACCCAGGATGAAGACGGTTACCTGGGAATTTACACACCGGATCTCAGGTACAACTTTCTTGATGAAAACGGTGAACTCTGGGCGAAGGCCACTGCTTTAAGAGGATTGCTTGCCTGGTACGAATACACTGGCAATCAGAAGATTCTTAAATCGATTGAACTGGCTGTGGAAGATGTAATGGTCCATTATCCTGCCAATACCTCCTCCCCTTTTAAATCCCTGAAACCCTTCGCCGGTGGATTAACCCATGGGCTTGTTTTTACCGATATGCTCGACCGGCTGTTTCAACTTACCGGAAAACAGGATTATCTCAACTATGCCTTGTTTCTTTACCAGGATTTTTCCCAAAACATACTGGCCGAAGATGCACAGTACCCCAAAATCCTTGATTCAACCTACAGAAACAAAGAACATGGCGTTCACACCTATGAGCACCTCAGGCCATTGACAATGGCATGGATAGCATCAGGAAATACAAAACTGAAAACTGCGCTTGACATTTATCTGGAAAGAATCAGGCAATGCACCACCCCCGCCGGAGGTCCGATCGGTGATGAATGGGTGGGCGGCCGGCATGCACATGCAACTGAAACTGGTTATGAATACTGTTCTCTCCAGGAATTACTGGATGGATATACCAACCTGCTTCAGAAAACCGGGGAGAGCCGGTTCGGCGACCTGACTGAACGAATGTTCTTCAATGCAGCCCAGGGAGCCCGCCATCCGGAAGAAAGCGCTATTGCGTACTGTAAAACAGACAATTCCTTTGCCATGACCGGAACTAAAAACGGGGAACCAGCCGGCAAAGAAATCCAGACCCGGTTCAAGTATTCACCAGCACATCAGGATGTAGCTGTTTGTTGTGTTCCCAATGCCGGTCGTATAGCACCCTATTTTGTGAAGTCTATGTGGATGAAAGACAAAGAAGGGCTTGTTTCTTCGTTACTTGGTCCGTGCGAGGTTCAGACTGATATTAATGGAGTGAGAGTCACGGTGTCAGAAGAAACAGACTATCCATTTGAAAATTTTATTAATTATACGATTTCAGTAGAAAAACCAGTTTCATTCGTACTCAGAATCAGAAAGCCGGAATGGGCAAAAAGCGTGAAACTGAGCATCGATTATACTGAGATTGACGGCTACCTGGTTATTTCAAAAAGATGGAAAGGACAGGAATCTGTGAAGCTGGAGCTGTTGGCTGAACCTGAACTAAACCAGGATCAGAACAAAGAAAATTATTTTACCTGTGGAGCCCTGGTTTTTGCTTTGCCTTTGGAAGACAGGGAAATGGTATCCAAAATACATCCGGTTGAAGGATTCAGAGATCTGGAATACGAACCGGTAAATCTTGTAAAATACAGGTTCTCTGCCTCAGAAAAACCAGCAATGTCATTAAAAAAGAATGAAACTTCCCTCAACAAATGGAACAGCACTGTATTGAATACCATGCTGATAAATGAGCATACAGGTGTTTCTGAAAATGTAAATCTGCTTCCAATGGGTGGTACAATTCTCCGGCAGGTCAGCTTTAAAAATGAAGTTCAGACTGCATCGGGAAGTATTAAACGATTCAGGAACTTACAGTCAATGTATGTAGATGCCCGGAATATTGATGTCTGGCTTCCGGATGGTTATACTGAGCATAAAAAGTACGCCGTTTTATATATGCACGACGGACAAATGCTTTTCGACAGCACCATCAACTGGAATAAACAGGAATGGGGCGTTGATGAAACCATTGGA
>JAAXUD010000589.1 GCA_013336205.1 Lentimicrobium sp.
GGATACGAACCTGAGGCCAAAATAAGGCTTATATTTGCCTGGTCAATACCGAAAGAATACAAAAATGATTAATCTCCCCCCTTTAGCTGAACAACTTCGTCCGGATAACTTTGACGAATATGTGGGTCAACAGCATCTTGTCGGGAAAAATGGTGTGTTAAAACTGGCTGTTGATTCAGGGAATCTGCCTTCCATGATCTTCTGGGGACCACCGGGGGTAGGAAAAACAACCCTGGCATTTATTATTTCGAAATCATTGAATCGCCCTTTCTTTACCCTCAGTGCAATAAATTCGGGTGTTAAAGACATAAGGGAGGTAATTGAAAAAGCGAAAGACTTATCCTCAAGCGCTATCCTCTTTATTGATGAAATCCACCGTTTCAGCAAATCCCAGCAGGACTCATTACTTGGTGCAGTCGAAAAAGGAATTGTCACATTGGTGGGCGCAACAACTGAGAATCCCTCATTTGAAGTAATCAGTCCTTTATTATCCCGTTGTCAGGTATACATTTTAAAACCACTGACCGAAGATGAATTAAAGACTATTATATTAAAGGCTGTTGCCAAAATAAAAGAATTAACCGGCATTGAACTCATCATAAAAGAAGATGAAGCATTAATAAGAATTTCAGGAGGTGATGCCAGAAAGCTTCTAAATGCTATTGAAATAATTGCCGGCACTTCAACGCCTGATCATGGGAAACTGGAAATTGACAATGCCAAAACCCTGAAAATAATTCAGCAGAATCTGGCTCTTTATGATAAAAAAGGTGAAATGCATTACGATATCATCTCGGCTTTTATCAAATCGATGCGCGGAAGTGACCCTAATGCTGCTGTATATTGGTTGGCCCGAATGATTGAATCAGGCGAAGACCCGCTTTTTATTGCACGAAGAATGCTGATTCTGGCTTCTGAAGATATAGGCAATGCAAATCCCAATGCTTTATTGCTTGCCAATTCCTGTTTTGATGCAGTTCACAAGACTGGTTATCCTGAATGCAGAATCATTCTTTCGCAGTGCGCAACTTATCTGGCCTGCTCTCCTAAAAGTAATGCCTCTTATATGGCGATTGAAGAAGCGCTGGCAGAGGTCAGAATAAAAGGCGACCTTCCGGTTCCGCTTCAGATCAGGAACGCCCCTACAAAATTCATGAAGAACATTGGCTATGGCGCTGATTATAAATATGCGCATAGTTATGAAGGGAATTTTTCTGAAATGGAATTTCTTCCTGATCGTATTTCAGGCACCAGATTTTATGATCCGGGCAATAATGCAAGGGAACAGGAATTCAGGTTGAGACTAAAGCAACTCTGGAAAACGAAATATAATTATTAATAATCACACTATGAGCAAATTACAATTCCCCCGGATGGAAGGATTGAAAAAATACGACAGTTCAAATTTCTTTCTGATTGCCGGTCCCTGCGTTATCGAAAACACTTCTATGCCGCTGGAAATCGCTATACAAATAAAGGAGATTACCGATCGCCTGGAAATCCCTTTTATATTTAAAGCATCCTACAGAAAAGCGAATCGTTCGAAATCAACTTCCTTCAGTGGAATTGGAGATTTAACCGCATTAAAATGCCTGGCAAATGTGAGGGATACATTAGGCATTCCGGTTATTACAGATATTCATTCTCCGGCCGAGGCTAAAATGGCCGCAGATTTCGTTGATGCGTTACAGATTCCTGCCTTCCTATGCCGTCAGACTGATTTACTGGAGGCCGCCGCTGAAACCGGTAAATGGGTTAATATTAAAAAAGGTCAGTTTCTATCACCAGGCTCAATGAAGTATGCGATAGAAAAGGTAACTGAAAATGGCAACCACAATGTCATGGTCACCGACCGCGGCACCATGTTTGGCTATCAGGATCTTATTGTTGATATGCGTTCCATACCTGAGATGCGTGAGTTGAATGTCCCGGTTGTATTGGATATTACTCATTCTCTTCAGCAGCCAAATCAAAAAGAAGGAGTCAGCGGAGGCAGACCGGCAATGATTTCAACGATAGGTATGGCAGGAATTGCCGCAGGAGCAGATGGTATCTTTCTGGAAACGCATCCTGACCCGGCTTCAGCAAAATCAGACGGAGCAAACATGCTTCCACTGCATTTACTGGAAAAACTGCTTACTGATTTAGTTCTAATCAGGCAGGCCTATCTCAAAACAACTCTATAAGCCGGACCAGCTAAGATTCAAAACCAGGGAAGATAAGTAAAGTAAGCAGGGATAGCAGACGTGAAGAAACAAATAAAATTCCAAGTACTGAAATCAGTATTATAAAAACGAAAGCAGGCAGCTTCCTTTTTTCTGTATTAAGCATAACCGGAAGCCCTGTCCAGAAAAGAAAAACTGCATAAAAAGCCGGAATCATTATAATTGCGAACGATGTATTCAGGTTGGCCAGAATATTCAGAATAAGAACCGGTGTAAATGAATATACTACAAGTTTTCCTGACAGTGAATAATCCTTTTCAGACAGAAACTTCCCGGCCAGCCCATAAATAAAAACAGTGGTCAGCATAAGGGTCAAAACCTGTACAAAAATAAAATACCCGGCATGGATCAAAGGGAGTGAAAACCTGTAGGCATCAATATCCAACTCATTCTTAACAAATAAGAAACTTCCGATAAACTGAGAAGCCGCTCCTATCATTATTAATGGCAATGCAAATGAGACAAAAGCATCTTTTAGCGGCCTTCGTTCCAGCTTTATCACTTTCCACTCCCAGCGTGGAAAAAGAAGGATATTTTTTATGCGGCTAAGCATTGTTTTCTGATCCATAAAA
>JAAXUD010000590.1 GCA_013336205.1 Lentimicrobium sp.
AAAAATTGCGTCGGGTGGGGAATTGTCTCGTCTTATGTTGGCTGTTAAATCACTGATATCTTCGCGAAGCCTTCTTCCTACCATAATCTTCGATGAAATAGACACCGGAATTTCAGGAGAAACGGCAAGCAGGGTAGGAAGTATACTACAAAAGATTGCCAGAAACATGCAGGTAATTGCAATAACGCACCTTCCGCAGATCGCCAGCCGGAGCAACCAGCATTTCAAGGTATTTAAATATACCGATGAAACCAGAACGTATTCAGCCATTGAGAAACTTTCCGATGATCAGCGCATAAACGAATTGGCGCTTATGATCAGTGGAGATTCGGATTCACAGGCAGCACGACAAGCCGCACTTGAACTTTTAAAAAACAATATCTGATCTGGTTTGTTTGAGTGTTGTGGTAACAAACCGTTTAAACATTAAACAATAAACTTAAAATTGAACTTATGGCATACAACCTCTTAAAAGGAAAAAAAGGAATCATTTTTGGTGCACTCAACAGCAACTCCATTGCCTGGAAAATCGCTGAGAGAGCCCATGAAGAAGGCGCACAAATGGTTTTGACAAATACCCCGCTTGCAATCAGAATGGGCGATATGGACGAACTTGCTGCCAGTACCGGATCTCTGATGATTGCGGCAGACGCCACCAGCGTTGCTGACCTGGAGAATCTTTTTAAGAAAACCATGGAGCATTTTGACGGGCAAATTGACTTCGTGCTGCATTCAATCGGTATGTCACCAAATGTGCGTAAGAAAATACCTTACGATGATATTAATTACGACTACTTTACTAAAACCCTTGATATTTCAGCGATCTCATTTCACAAGACCATACAGATCGCTAAAAAACTGGATGCCATAAAGGAGTGGGGCTCTGTGGTTGCAGTATCCTATATTGCTGCCCAACGAACGCTGTTTGAATACAATGACATGGCCGATGCAAAGGCGATACTTGAGTCAATAGCCCGCAGTTTCGGATATATATACGGCCGTGAAAAACATGTAAGAATCAATACCATTTCACAGTCTCCGACGCCAACCACCGCCGGTCAGGGCGTAAAAGGATTTTCGGGTTTGATGGATTTCACAGAGCGTATGTCGCCACTTGGAAATGCGACTGCCGATGAGTGTGCCAATTATTGTATCACGCTGTTTTCAGACCTGACCAAGAAGGTAACCATGCAAAATCTGTTTCACGACGGAGGTTTCAGCAGCATGGGGATGAGTGCCAGGGCTATGACCCAGTATAACAAAAGCCTTGATTGCAAGGATTGTCATGAAAATCCTATGAATGAGACTGTATTATAACAAATAATTTCAGGAATTATTCCCAAAGGTTATCGTGTAACTATAACTATTTGAACCGGCCGGCTTTTCGGCCGGTTTCTTTTTATCCACTTTGGTAACTACTGAATACTGCACTACCGGCGCCGGCGCAAAGGGAAGTTTAAAATTTATACGGGTACGCATGCTGCTCCGGACTTTCATTCCACGGTTGTTGGCCGGTTCATACTTTAATAACAGGATAAGTCTGATTGCTTCCTCATCACAGCCATAGCCAATTCCTTTGGTTATGATGATATCCTCGATTTTACCTTCGTTAGAGACTGTATAGGACACATGAACGGTTCCTTCAATGTGCTTTTCCAAAGCCTCATCCGGGTAACGGATATTTTCATCCATAAACTTCCGAAGCGCCGCATTTCCGCCCGGATATTGGGGCATCACAATAAAGTTCTTGTCTTTTTTACTTTTATGAGTCATAGCAATCAGCATTCATTAACAAAGATAAGGCAATTATGCCTACAACCGCAATCAGACAATTGGTTGGAGATTACCCTGGGTAAACGGGAAAGCTAAAATGGAATTGCGGATTTCGGATTGCGGAATTCGGAATTCGGATTTCGGATTGCGGAAACCTGTAATCTAGTAGTATAAAGTCCGTGAAAGCTAAAATGGAATTTCGGATTTCGGATTTCGGATTGCGTAAACCTGCAATCTTGTAGTATAAAGTCCGTGGCACGCGCCTGCCTGACTGACCGGGCATCCAGGCAGACAGGTCAGAAGATAAGACGCGCACTGGCTGATTTAGGCGGCTAACATTAATTTTTGTGGTTTGGGCTCAAAGTTATATTTTTGCAACTCCGGGAAAATTTCCGGTTGCACGAAATTACATAGATAAATAGTTGCATATTTACAAAATAAAAGGACACTATGAGTTTTCGAATCATTGTGCTGGCTAAACAGGTTCCCGATACCCGCAACGTAGGTAAGGATGCCATGAAAGCCGATGGCACTGTCAACAGGGCTGCATTGCCGGCCATTTTCAATCCTGAAGATCTGCATGCACTTGAATTGGCGCTGCGTATCAAAGACGGGATGAAGGATTGTGAAGTAATTATATTAACCATGGGGCCTTTCAGGGCTGCTGAGATAGTCAGGGAAGCGATGTATCGCGGTGCTGATCGTGGTTACCTGATAACAGACCGCAAGTTTGCAGGTTCTGATACCCTGGCAACATCCTATGCCATTTCCCTGGCCGTGAAGAAACTGGAGCCTTATCACCTTGTTATTTCCGGCAGGCAGGCTATTGATGGCGATACAGCCCAGGTTGGTCCGCAAACCGCAGAAAAATTAAACCTGCCCCAGATAACCTATGCGGAGGAAATTCTGGAAGTCAGTGAAAAACATATCGTTGTTAAAAGACGTCTCGAAAGAGGAGTCGAGGTTGTTAAAACAACACTACCAGCGGCAGTAACAGTTCACAGTTCTGCGCCGGGATGTCGCC
>JAAXUD010000120.1 GCA_013336205.1 Lentimicrobium sp.
CTGATTCCTGAAGAGAATGCAGTTTCCAAAATTGCCCACCTGCTTATCAAAAACAAATGGAAAAATCCGGAACAGGAAAAGCAGTTGACCAATTCCCTCGAAACTACAGGTGTCTGGCAGGGCTTGATGTCGCAGGAATTACCTGATGGAAGTGAAATTTATGTTGATGTCTCTCTGTCATGCCTTTATGATAATGATGATAAATTATTGGGACATCTCTCTATAGCCAGAAAGCCCTCACATTAAGTATTCCTGATTAAACGGCTGCTCAAACAGTAAATTCTTTCTGTTTTATTTTGTTAATATTTGCTAATCCTGCCGGGTTCTGTTCAGGTTTTATTGAACAGTTGATTTGCTTTTCTGTTTAAATGAGAAAACGGATGAAAACCATACTCACGGCAATTATTGCGGGCTCCCTTCAGCTGGGTGTAACTGGCTGCACTGCTTCAAACGAGAAAATTTCACAGGAGACAACCATCATGCAAAATATAAACACGGATACTGCAACTTTCGGATCAGGCTGTTTCTGGTGCACAGAAGCTATTTTTCAGCAATTAAACGGTGTATTAAAAGTTGAATCAGGTTACGCTGGCGGTGCCAGACCAAACCCAACCTATGAGCAGGTAAGCTCCGGTGCTACAGGGCATGCTGAAGTAACCCAGATAACCTTCGATCCTGCAATCATCAGTTTTGATGAACTGCTGGAAGTTTTCTGGAAAACCCATGATCCCACCACCCTTAACCGCCAGGGCGCTGATGTTGGCACCCAATACAGGTCAGTGATTTTCTATCACACTGAGGCTCAGAAACAACTCGCTGAAAATTACAAGGTGAAATTAGATGCCAGCGGTGCATGGGACAATCCTATTGTAACAGAGATCAGTGCTTTCAGTGCATTTTACAAGGCTGAAGACTATCACCAGAATTATTACAACAATAATAAAAGAGCGCCATACTGCACTTTTGTTATTGGGCCAAAACTGGAAAAGTTTGAGAAGGTTTTCGGGAACAGGTTTGAGAAATAGACAGTAATCCACAGTTGGGACAATGAGCTGAAATTCCATAAAGAATCTCAGTATTTTACAATTTTATGAGTTTCATGAAAATCTTTGCCTTGTATTTCGACAAAATATAAGCCCTGACTCAATGCTGAAATATTTATTTCGCTTCTATTTGATGTTAAAGTAGCTTGTAAAACAATACCGCCTGCTGAGTCAAATATATTTAGCTCTTTATTTGCAAGATTTTCAGAATAAGACTCGACATAAATTATCTCACGGGTAAATGATGGGTAGATCAATATAACTCCCTTGTCTTCCTCAAAAAAAGGAATACCATTATAAAGTCCCTCAAAATCAATCTTACCCATAAAAGCACAATAGTGATCATTCGGATAACCCACAAGGCTGTCGCCGAAATAGGCCATTTGCCTTATTAATCCGGTAACAAAAAAGCTTCCCGATGAATCATGAATAATTGAACTCATCGTGGCAAAATACTTCACATTACTCTGGGCGACCTCATATTGCTGTTCAGGATTACCGAGTGAATCAAACCTGAATATCATAGGATAAAAAATATAATCCTTACAGATCGAAGCAGTATAAAACAGATTCCGGCTTTCATCAATGCAAAAATCCCTGTCAATGATTGTTTGACTGACATCAAATTCTATGTGCGTAACAGATACTATGCTATCGTTCACAACTTTAAGTATGACCGGATTGCATTCGCCCGCCAACGTATTATAATTTTTGTCGTTTATGGTGATTAAACCATCAAACATGCCTGCTAAAAATAAATTCCCTTCTTTGTCTATATGCAATCGCTCACCTCTGGAATAAGTGGAACCAATTATCCGTGTCAGGTTCTGTTGTTCGCCATTTGTGTTTAATCTGATCAGGAAAATATAATTTGAATGGGATATCCTGAAATATCCGGTGATAAACAGTTGGTCATTCCGATCTACTAAAATATCATGCCCAACGCCTTTGTAATTACCTATAAAGGTGTTATTCCCGGAAATATTTTTCACCCAGACCGGGAATCCGGTGGAATCAAATTTTGCAGCGTAAATAGATCCATTTTCCAGTTTTTGTGAACCAAATGCAATTGAATTGAGGTATTTACCGGTAATATAGGTTGAGCCAACTGAATCACAGGTAATTGAAGTTGCTGAATTCCAATCCGGGATATCTGTAATTTGCACATCAGAGGTACTTACCCACTTTCGTTCCCCGGAATTATCATATTTGGCAACATAAATAAAAGAAACTACATTAATGTGTTCGCCTTGTAATGACATTTGCCTGATGGTGCTTGTCAGATAAATATTGCCTTTTATATCTACAGCAATATCGTTCACAGATTGGAGGCTATCACTGATAATCCAGGCTATATTTCCCTGATTATCAAACTTTGCCAGAAAAATACAGGTGTTATTTTCAAGGGAGGTAACAGTTTTATCACCAAAGGTCAGCGTTCCGGTATAACTGCCGGCAATAAGAAGGTTATTGTCTTTGTCGATGGCAGAGACTACCCCATCGGTGTTTGGGAAAGTTTTTATCCAATCATAGCCAATCCGCTGGGACATGCCCTGAATGCTTATCAGCACAAAGAAAACAGCAGTATAAAATATTTTTCCGCACATACTCAAACTAAACTGGATTCATTTACATGATTGCCTTTCTCTTAACACGCTGAATGCCAATCTATCCTGTATTATAATCAGAAACCATTTTGACGGAATAATTAAGTTCTGGTAACTGATTCTTAATTCTCAAAAGCACAGGGCCACTTTTACAACACATCGAATCAGATATAGAATTTAAATAATTAACTCAACCTTACAAATATATATATTTTCTGGTTAAAAAGCTAAACCATTTTTACAGAATTAAATTAAGGACATGCAGAACCATTATTTATAGGTGAAATATCTTATACAGATGTGGAGAGCCCCCAGGCTATTGAATAAAATGAGCTTTTCGTCACAAAATTCCCGGAAACAAAAAACCCACTTGCATGAGTGTAAATTTTGCGCGGATAAGGAGACTTCCCGCCGGTGGCGGGGTCCGGTAATTCTTTGAAGTAAAAAACCCGCTTTCGCGGGAAAAATATTTGTGCGGATAAGGAGACTCCCCGCCGGTGGCGGGGTAAACTTCTCGTCCGGTAATTCCAAGAAATAAAAAACCCGCTTTCGCGGGAAAAATATTTGTGCGGATAAGGAGACTCGAACTCCTACGCCTCTCGGCACCAGATCCTAAGTCTGGCGCGGCTACCAATTACGCCATATCCGCTAACGACGGTGCAAAGATAGTAAAATTTTATTTCAAAGTTCAAATTACTGTTTTGTCATCCTGGAATACGAGAACAAATGACCGTCTAAACTGTTAAATATTTACAATCACTGATAATCAGTAGCATAACACAAATAAATCAAATTAAAATGAGAACAATCATATTTCTATTATTTTCCCTGACAACTATTACCACTTCCATCGCACAGGATGCTTTTAAGCATGAGCGGCTGAATAAATTGTGGGAGACACAGGAAGGCCTGAAAACAACAGAATCTGTGCTGTATGACCCAACAGATAAGGTGTTGTATGTTGCAAATATCAATGAAAACCCATGGCAAAAAGATGGGAATGGCTACATTTCAAAACTCACTCCGAAAGGTAAGGTAATAACTGAAAAATGGGCCGTTGAATTGAGCGCACCAAAAGGCATGGGAATTACCCTGGGGAAATTATATGTAACAAATGTTGATGAAGTTGTGGAGATCAGTTTAAAAAATGGCACTGTTTTGCAAAGATTTACCCACCCCGCTGCAATTAACCTGAATGACATCGCAGTCAGTGAATCCGGGAATGTTTACGTTTCTGACAGCAAAGGTGATTATCTTTTCCAGGTCATTAACAATAAACTGGAGATTCTCACGGATTCTCCCGAAGTGAAAGGCAGTAACGGATTATACCTCGAAAAAAATGTATTACTCCTTGGCCAGAAAAACAGGATTGCTGCCTTTAACCTTCAGACAAAAGAAATAACCACCTACATCGAAAACACAGGTGGGATCGATGGTATTGAAGCGATTGGTAACAACATTTACCTTATTTCGGATTGGATGGGTCATGTTTACCAGGTTGAACCCGGAAAAGAAAAAATACTGATGCTTGACACTTCCCCTTTAAAGATAAACGCTGCGGATATCGGATTTGACAGTGCCGGTGGCATTCTTTATGTACCAACATTCTTCGCAAACGGAGTAGCTGCCTATAAACTCGATTAACAAATAAATTCCTGAAAATTATCCTTGTCTGACCAAAACAGCCTCATCATGAAAAAATCAGTTATAAGCCTGCCCTTGTTGCTAATTTTGCTTATTACAATCGGTTGCTCAAAAAAATCGGAAAGTCAGCTTTACATCGGTGCTACCGAAGTTGATTCAACCACGCTTATAACCGGACTGGATACGCCCTGGGAAATACTCTGGGGCCCGGATAATCACCTCTGGTTTACTGAACGTAACGGCACTGTCAGCCGGCTTGACCCCGCAAACGGGCAACGCAGTATTATCCTTACAATCCCGGATGTCTTTGAATATGGCGAAGGCGGCCTGCTGGGCATGGCCCTGCATCCTGATTTCCAGAATGATCCAACGGTTTACCTGGTATATAATTACACCTCAGGCCCGCTGATAAAAGAACGGCTGGTAAAGTATAACTGGAACGGTAGTGAACTTACCAATGCAGAAACGCTTATTGAGAATATCAGTGCAAATTCTTATCACAATGGATCAAGACTTGTTTTCGGACCCGACGGAAAGTTATACATGTCAACCGGAGACGCAGGCACCACCAGCAACTCTCAGAATATGAACTCACTCAGCGGAAAAGTACTCCGGATAAATCAGGATGGCAGCATCCCGGCTGACAATCCTTTTCCGGATAGTTATATCTGGGCCTTAGGCTTGCGCAATACACAGGGATTGGTTTTTTCACCTGATGGGATTCTTTATGGCTCCGAACATGGGCCCGATACTGATGATGAAGTAAACATCCTCGAACCGGGAAGAAATTATGGGTGGCCATCGGTGGCCGGGTTCTGCAACCTGCCTTCTGAAACTACCTTCTGCAATGAGAACAACGTCAGGGAACCCATAGCAGCCTGGACTCCCACACTGGCTGTGGCTGGATTGGATTATTACAATCACACGGATATTCCGGAATGGCAGCACAGTATCCTGGTAACTTCTCTGAAAGCCGGCAAACTGGTAAGCCTGAAATTAAGCCCGGATGGATTGTCGGTAATTGCACAGGAAGAATGGTTTACGAATCATTACGGACGTTTGCGCGATGTTTGTATTTCTCCTTCAGGAAGTTTGTATATCGCGGTCAGTAACCGCGATGGTCGTGGCACTCCCCGGCCTGGTGATGACAGAATTGTTGAAATAAAAGCGGTGAATTCAACCGGAATCGCTGATCAGCCAACTAAGAAACAGTATCTCCGGATTATCCCAAATCCGATGGAACAGGAAGCACTGGTAGATATAAATGAGCAATTCAAAGCCTCAGGATACAGTATTTATAATATGATGGGAAAACTTGTGCAGGAAGGAATGATAAAAACCTCAACATTTAACATACGTGCTGATTTTTTAGACGCCGGGAGTTATATTCTGCAGGTTACAGGATCCTCAGGCATTGCTACAGCACCGTTTATTGTTCGCTGATCCCCAAGGATGGAAAAATGAAAAAAGGGCGCAAATGCGCCCTTTTTGTTATTATCCTGCAACCCTTTAATCAGATTGCTTTCAGTGCTGATTCATAATCCGGTTCCTGTGCGATCTCAGGAACCTGCTCGGTGTATTTAACAATTCCGTTCTCATCCAAAACCACAACGGCACGCGAGAGCAATCCGGCCAATGGACTATCGGCAATGGTAACGCCATAGCTCTTTCCAAAAGAGCCATCCCTGAAATCAGAAGCTGAAACAACATTCTTTAAGCCTTCAGCAACACAAAAACGGCTGTGGGCAAAAGGCAAATCCTTAGAAACACAGACAACTACTGTATTCTCTAATTTACTTGCTGCCGAATTGAATTGCCTGACAGACGCAGCACAAACCCCTGTATCGAGACTGGGGAAAATGTTCAGTACTACTTTTTTCCCTTTGAGGTCATCTAATGAAAGTGAGCTAAGGTCAGATTTAACAAGTTTAAAATCAGGAGCTTTTGCTCCGTTTTCCGGAAGATTTCCGGTGGTTGTGATTGGATTCCCCTGAAGGGTAATTGATGCCATAATGATTATTTATTTTAGATTAAAAGTTTCTTGTATGCACTGCAAAAACAATAAATAAGACAAGGTGTTCACTGAATTACCAAATATTGATTTTGCATTGCTTTGAGTAAAAACCCTTCACCACTGCATTCAAATGCGGGAAAGAGCAAAAACCAGTATTGCCATCAGCTTTGCTTTTATAAACCATTCATAATAGCCTGATTGTCAATTATTGCATTATAGATTATTTCCTGAATCCGGGTTCTGATATTCTTTTGTGTAATTTTATTGTTGCCAGCGTCCGGATATATCCTGTTGCTCAGAAAAACATAGACCAGGCCGGTTTCCGGATCAGCCCAGGCATAAGTTCCGGTAAAGCCGGTGTGGCCAAAACTCAGAGACGAGACAAGATCACAAGTTGGTCCCGGTTCTCCTATGGGTGCCGGTTTGTCAAACCCCATCCCCCGCCGGTTTTTGGTTTCAGGATACTGACTTCTCGTAAATTCTGCAACAATGGCGGAGTCCAGTAAAACTTCTCCTCCATACACTCCGTTCTGAAGAAGCATCTGCATAATAACAGCCACATCCAGTGCATCGCCAAAAAGCCCGGCATGACCGGAAACACCTCCCAGCATTGCAGCCGTAGGATCATGAACATCCCCCTGAATTAATTGCATTCTGAAAACAGTATCGTTTTCAGTTGGAATAATCCGGCTAAGGTTAAATTTATCGCGCGGATGATATCCCAGACCCCGCAAGCCCAATTTATCATAAAAACTATGCTGCAGATAACTGTTCATAGGTTGGTCAGTAAGCTGCTGAACTGTTTCTGCCAGCAATATAAATCCCAGATCGCTGTATTTGTATTCCTTTTTTATAAGGAGAGGGGAAGCGATTATTGAATCGATTACATACTTCTTCCACGAATCGCTGATATAAAAACCATCGGCTACCCTGACTGGATAGTCGATATTATAGTGCCTTGCTATAAGGGATGAATCCTGCTGACTGCCATTAAGAAGTTTTTTGTAAAAGGGAATAAAAGGCTGCAATCCGGCCTGATGGGCCATTATTTCACGAACAGTTATCTGTGATTTGTTGCTTTTTTCCAGAGATTTCATATAATGGCTTAACTTCTGACCCGGATCAATGCTTCCCTCTGAGGTTAGCTTCATTACGGCCAGGGTTGTAGATAGTACTTTTGTAAGTGAGGCCAGGTCATATAAGTCATCT
>JAAXUD010000591.1 GCA_013336205.1 Lentimicrobium sp.
CAAAAATTTATAATTTCAAAATTACGAAAGAGTAAATAGCTGATTATAAGCCAGATGCGTAAACGCTGCTATAGCTTACCGGGTAAGTTGCGAAGAAACCGATACCGCCATTGCTGATGTTTCCGGTAACATTGGAAGGAGGCCCGCTGAAGAGTGGACTCTGGTAACCTGACTGAATCTGGAGCTGGGTTACAAACTCAAAATATTCCCTGGTAATTCTGGAACTTTGCACAGTGAGTTGGTCGCCCGGCTTAACTATTTCCCTCGAATTTGCCTGATTCAGAAATCCCACACCAATTCCATTGGTGTAATTTCCATTATAAAACCGGTCGTCGGTTATCAAAACATTGCTTAAGGTATCTGACAGGAGCACTTCATTTTTCAAAATCTTAAACATATAGAAATCAGTAGTCGGGGGATCAAGCACATAGCATTTCAATTCATAAAATCCTGATTCGCCCCAATCCTCATGATAATAAGCCTGGATGGAATCAAGCTTTATTTCCGGATACATGTAAGATTGGGCTGAGTAAGTGTCGTACCCGTTAATGGGTGTTGCAAGTTTTATATTCAGGCTGTAGGTTCTTCCGGGAATGCCTGCATAATCGGCAGGCGTCTGATAAACACCGGCTTCCGTCTGAGTAAGTGTTATTTCAGATTCTCCGTCATTGATTGAAACGATGGCATCACTAACTCCCGGCGCAGATTCTGAAAAGTAATAGCTGGTAGTTTTACTCAGCCTGATTGTGTGGGCCATGGTGTCGGTGGTGATTTCACCTTCAACTACGAGGCGGGTGTAGCTTTCATCTAAATCGATGTCAATGCGCTCCGTACAGGAACTGACAAATGCTGCGAATAGAAATAGCAGAAAAATGCGGCTTAATCTGGCTTTTATATTATTGGTTTTCATCGGATCCGGAACTGAGATTAAAATTTGAAATTGTAGGTAATGGCTGGTATTATGCTGAAGAGATAGGTTTTCTCCGCATAGGTCTGGTTTGGATTATTCGGGTCTTGTATAAAATTAATGGCCCAGGCATTTTTGCGTCCATAGGCGTTATACACCGAAAAATTCCATTCTCCCTGCCATTTTCTGTTCTTTTTATTCTTCTCTTTAATCGCGAAAGAGAGGTCGAGCCGGTGATAATCGGGCAAACGATAAGCATTGCGGCTACTGTAGATTGGTACAATAACATTGCCTACAACAGCACGCCCTGTTGGAAATGTTACAGGTGCGCCGGTAGAGTATACCCAGTTGCCTGATAAAACAGCTCTTTCACTGAACTCATAATTCAGCACTATTGAAATATTGTGCGGCTTTTCATAGGGAGCTCTGTAAGATTGACCATCGTTGATGTCTTCAATTTCCCTGCGGGTGGCTGATAAGGTATAGCTAACCCAACCGCTGAGCTTTCCTGAATTTTTTCTGACCATCAGTTCCAGTCCGTACGACCAGCCCTTGCCAATCCGCAATTCGCCTTCCAGCTCCGGGTTTAACAAAAGTTCAGCATTGTCTTTAAAGTCAATTACATCCGTCATTGATTTGTAGTACACTTCAGCCGAAGTCTCAATGGTGTTTTCCTTCAGGTTTCTGAAATACCCGATGGCAAACTGGTCAGCCTTTTGTGGTTTTACATTCGGACTGCTTGGAAACCAAAGATCAAGCGGCGTTCCTGCGGTCGAATTCTGCGCAAGCTGCACGTACTGAACAGTTCTTGAATAGCTCGCTTTTATTGAAGAAGAAGGTGACAAAATATAGTTTAAGCCTAACCTGGGTTCAAAAGCATGGTAGGTATTAAAGATCTTGCTTTTATTGTATACGATCGAATCGGTGGCGTTATAATCCTGGTCGTAATTGTAGATTGTACCCGGCCCGATATTCTGGAATGCAGAGAATCTTACGCCATATTTAAGCATAAGTTTTTCTGTTATTTTTTGCTCATTGCTTATATAAACACCGTATTCAATGGCATAATTACGGGGTAGTTCATAGGTTGTAAAGAGGCTTTCGCTGCCGGTTCCTTCTGCTTTCCCGGGGTCGAATGTATGGTAGATAACAGAAGTTCCGAATTTTAAAGTATTGCCGGGATTTACAAACCATGTAAAATCGCCTTTTACGCTCTGGTTTTGCATTTTTGATTTCCAGATAAATGAACTTGCATTTCCTTCAGCCGTTCCAAGCTGGTAATCATACAAACTATGAATCACCGTGAAATTGGAAAACAATTTCTGAGAAAACAGGTGGTTCCATCTGAAGGTTCCCGTTTGGTTGCCAAGGCTCATGCGGGCAAAATCGTTGCTGAACACATCACGTCCAAAATATCCCGACATAAAGATGCGGTTCTTTTCGTCGATACGGTGATTGATTTTTGCATTGAAATCATAGAAATACAGAATGTTATCGCGTATATCCTCATTTTTTGCCAGTGGAAGAAAAATATCGACATAGGTGCGCCTGCCGGCGACAAGAAATGAAGTACGGTCTTTGATAATTGGTCCCTCAAGTGTTAATCTGCTCGAAATCGTGCCAATTCCACCTGCACCGGAAAGAGTTTTCAGGTTCCCGTCTTTCATCCGGATATCGAGCAATGAAGATAAGCGGCCACCACTTGATGCCGGTATATCACCTTTGTAGAGCGCTACATCTTTGATGGCGTCGTTGTTGAATACAGAAAAGAAACCAAGTAAGTGAGAAGCGTTGTAGACTATTGCTTCGTCGAGCAGTATCAGGTTCTGATCCGGACTTCCGCCCCTGACACTGAAGCCGGATGACCCTTCTGCGGTTGACTG
>JAAXUD010000592.1 GCA_013336205.1 Lentimicrobium sp.
ATGCAGGAGGGCTCGATGCTGATGTGCCGGTTTAAGTCGGATGAAGAATGGTGTCATTTCAGCTATAACAGTTCCCATTCATTTATTAGATCATTTTTCAGGCAAAACAAGCGCGAACAGTTCGTGGTAATTTCCGACGATAAAGTTTTTGACCAGGTTCAGCTGGATCATCGCAAGGCATGGTCAATCGCCTGCTACCGGCTTTTTCAGGACGATGATCACCCCTTTCAGGAATACCCTGGCTTGCAAATCCTCCGGCCTGAGCACCTTAGTTTGGTTTATGACAATTCAAAATACCAGCAGTTTCTTTCATTAGATTACCTCAGCCTGCGTCTGAAACTTGGGGGAGGTTTCTTTATTGAGCAGGATGGACAGCCGGTAGCCTGGGCTATGACCCACGATGATGGTTCAGTAGGCATGTTGCATGTGCTGGATAAGTATCGCGGGCGTGGTTATGCCAGAGTGCTGATACAGGCGATGTCGGTGGAAGTCCGGAAGAAGGGCAGGCCGGTTTTTGCTCACATTGAACCGGTTAATTTTCCCTCACTAAATTTGTTCCAAAGCCTGGGATTTGAAGTCCGGAGCAGGGTTACCTGGGCTTATTTCAAATAGACAAGGCAAGATTTTTCTGGGTCCTGGTTACTGGTTGCTGGAAACTGGTTGCTGGTTACTGGGTCCTGGTTACTGGTTGCTGGTTACTGGTTACTGGTTACTGGTTGCTGGTTGCTGGTTGCTGGTTGCTGGTTACTGGTTGCTGGTTACTGGTTGCTGGAAACTGGTTGCTGGTTACTGGTTACTGGTTACTGGTTTCTGGAATTTAGTCCCGATAGCTATCGGGATTAGACATTAGACATTAGAAATTGAACATTGGTTCTCCTTGTCGCCTTGTCCCCCTGTCACCTTGTTCTCAGGTCACCCCGACCCTCGTCCCTTTTTACTTAGAAGTAGCTTTATGTTTCCAGCGTTTATGGGACCAAAGCCAGTAAGCTGGTTTGTTTTTAATATCAGCTTCTAGTAAACCGGCAAATTTCTGAAGTATTTCTCTTTCATTCATTTCATCACCTGGTTGCGATAACGGATGAAATTTAACGGAGTAGTATCCGCGCTCAGTCTTGCTGATTGACTGATAAACCACTGCTGAGGAAGTTGCTTTTGCCAGTTTTGCTCCACCGGCAAACATAAGACTGGGCTGGTTGAGAAAATCGACACTGTATTCAGCATCACGGTGCGATGGTGACTGATCCCCGATAAAAAAATAAAGCGCAGGGAAATCTTTTTTGCTCAGAATAAACCTGGCTGCCTGATTCATAGGCAATAATTTTAGCCCAAAACGCTTTCTGATTTTGCCCATAAGGCTTTCCATTATATTGCTGGAAAGCGGTTTGTACAAGGTGTAGTTGCTGAAATTAAAATAAAGGGGCGTCATAATCAGCCATTCCCAGTTGCCCCAGTGTCCGCCAAGTACAATTACATTAATGCCACGGGCATGATAATCGCTGATAAGTTCATGGTTTTCAATTTTATAGCGGATCAAGGCTTTTGCTGGTCTCATTCCCTGACTTTTTATCACTTCAGCAAATAACTCAAAAAAATGCTTGTAAAAACCATGGGCCAGCTTCCTGATTTCCTGGTAATTTTTTTCCGGGAATGAGCGGGAGAGGTTTTGAATAATTACCTGATACCGGTACCGTAGGATTTTTTCTGCAATAAACTGCAAAATAGCAGCTTTAAAATACAGAATTTCAATGGGTAAATGCCCGGACAACCTGATCAGTCCATATAAAAGAGATGATAAAATCCGGTGGTGAAGTTTCATGAATTACAGGCAAATTTCCTGACAAAGATAAGTAATGATAATGGAAATATATATTTAGCCAGGCAAGGCACTTTACGTTGGCAATTATTTCATTCAGGAATTATATTTTCTGTGTGGAAATTCCAATAATGAAGATACTCCGAAAACCGGATATTTGACACCATCCTGAAACTCCCGGAACAAATCACTATAACTTGTCGGTTTTTATTCTTTATTGCGCAGTGCTAAATATTCTGCCGGCAGCGTACTTTATCAGAGGGACCCATTCAAAAAAAACACCTGAATTCATATATTTATTGTTTCTTCGTAAGACTTTTAAGGAGCTTTTTTAGTTAAAAAATGTTATTTAAATCATTGGAAATAAAATAATTCCTGTTTTATTCAATAATAATCCCTACCTTGCACGGTATATGAAATCAATGAAAAGAAACAGGCCCATTTCAGGGGTTACTAACAAAGTCAATCCTGCAATTACGCCTCAGATATCCGCAGCCTGCGGGTCTGTTAAGGGAAAATATGCAGTTGTACTTGATGGCGGGAAAACCACGATTTTTATCTCAGACAAAAGCCGTGAAGCTGAAATTATCGAAAGATACAATCAGAGAAGAGGTCGCTAAAAGGTCCGGAATTGTAAGATTCTGAATAATTAAATAAATACCGGGATTTCTCCCGGTATATTTTTTTGAGATAAAATATAAGCTATCCTCAGTTATTCTGCTGTGCTTTCTTATATGCAGGTTGTTGCAGTATTTCCTGAGTTTTTGTTTATACACAGAAAATACCGATAACACTACAACCTTAATGTTTCCGGAAGTCAATAAAGACTTTTCCTTCAATCAGCTATGCATATAGCTTATTCCGTTGTTCTTTCAGTCTTTCATCGCTGATATAGTCATCATAGTCCATCAGCTTATCAATCATTCCTTTTGGGCCTATTTCGATCACACGGTTGCATACTGTTTGAATAAACTCAT
>JAAXUD010000593.1 GCA_013336205.1 Lentimicrobium sp.
AGATGGGTTGAACCATATCATTGACTTCGTCCTGCAGACTGGACTGCATTTGTGAAACAAGGGTATCGCCCGAAAGTGCATCTTCCTTTGAATCTCCCAACACCAGCTGTATGCCGCGGGTGCCCAACAGAGAGCTGAAAATACGGGCAACAGAGTTTTTGGGTACACGCACATTGTTCGAGATGCTCAGCTCAACAATTACTTTTTCAGGAAAATCCGGATGAAAACGCATACTGCTTACCTGTCCGACTGCGAGCCCGTTGATGGTGACTTCATTCGCAGTCATCAGACCTGAGACATTGTCGTAGATGGCATAAAAAGTGCGTTGCTGGCGGAATAAGTCTTTTCCTTTCAGGAAGTTAAAACCCCAGACAAATGCAGTAAGCGTTATAACGGTTAGTAATCCTATCCGAATTTCGCGGGAAAGTTTAAATGCCTTCATAAGTTAAATCAGGTGCAAATATAATCAGTTTTTCAGCAATTTCTTTGCTTCATCAATAGTAATCCGTTGCCCGTTCAGGAATGCCACTACAAACGAATCCCTGAATCCTTTGGCAGCCAGCACCTTTACAAGGTTTTGTGCGTCTTCGGCAGTTCTTTCATTCCCGAAGGTGTATTTATACATACCCTGATGCTGATACCAGGTAACGTCTTTCAGTCCTTTAAACTCAGGCGACTCAGGTTTAAGTTTTGATTTGGAAATATAGAACTGAACTTTATATACAGGCATCGCATCGCTTTTGGCAGGGGCGGTTGTCTCATTTGAAGAACTGTCAGGCGTTCCTTCAGATGTTATATCCTGATCTGCTTCAGTACTTACAATTGAAGGCTCGGTTGCTGTTGACATCTGGTCATTAAAATCGCGTATTTCGCTCTCAACCGCATGCTTGTAGTCCTTAACTGCCTGATAAATACTATTCGAAATTTTTTGCTGACCGTCTTCAGAAACCAGTAATCTTTCATCGATGGTGTTGCTGATAAAAGCAGTTTCAATCAGAATTGAAGGCATGGTCGTTTTATAGAGCACCCAGAAACCGGCTTGCTTAACGCCCCGGTTAAACAGGCTCACCTTTTCTTTCAAATGCTTCTGAACATTGGATGCCAAAACGAGGCTTTGGTCCAGGTAAGCATTCTGAAGCATGGAAAAGAAGATATAACCTTCAGGAGATTTTGGATCGAAACCTTCGTATTGCACATGATAATCGTCTTCGAGCAGGATAGAGGCATTTTCAAGTTGGGCAACAGCCAGGTTGGCTTCGCTCTTGTGTAATCCCATTACATAGGTTTCAGCACCGCAGGGAGAGGTTGATTTGTTGGCATTGCAGTGGATTGAGATAAAAAGATCGGCTTTGGCTTCGTTGGCAATTTGAGCCCGACGGTATAATTCGATAAAAACATCCGTTTTACGGGTGTAGATAACTTCCACATCCTTTAGGTTGTCTTTGATTAATTTCCCGGTCTTCAGGGCAATGGCCAGAACAATGTCTTTCTCTTTCGAAATTTTTCCAACTGCCCCCGGATCGTGACCGCCATGACCTGCATCAATGACTACCCGCCTGACTTTTTGGGCTTCCACCGACAGCGGAAACAGGAAGATGCCCGTTAACAGAATAATTATTGAGAATTTACGTTTTATCCCCATCTATATTTTGATTAGTTTTACCCGCCGTTACAAGGCTTCCGGACTGACAGAGCGTGATTGATTCAATCTACATGATTTCAGGAAGTTATAACGGATATCTGGAGTTGGATATTTTTCAAACACTTACATTTTTTTCAGTTTCAGCTTTGCCCTGACCATTGAACAGACAAATTTAGCATTAATTGAAATACGCTGCATATAAAATAATGCCTCCCTTTTTGAGTCGGATTTTGTCCGTGTTCCTGCTTTTTTTTGCGTTTGGAGCATTTCAGATGACTTGCCAGGCGCAGCTTGAACCTGTGCGGGAACAACTAAGAGATTCAATCAGACCACTTTTCGACAGTTTGAGATTTAATGGAGGCGATTCCCTCAGATTCAGACCCGACAGCGCTGCAGCATTCAGAAATATTTCGTTAAAGAAGAAAAGCGCTATTTCTTCCAAGGTTGAATATAGTTCCACCGATTCTATCAGCCTCGATCTGGCCAGTCAGAAAGTCTATCTGTACCGTGATGCTTCAATCAAATATGAAAAAATAACCCAGCAGGCCGCCTACATTGAAATTGATTTCAATACCTCAATCCTGAAAGCCCTGCCCATGAAGGATTCAACCGGGAAGGTTTATGGAAAACCTAATTTTAAAGAAGGCGATCAGTCTTTTAAGTCGGAAGAGATGCTTTACAACTTCAGGTCACGCAAGGGGTTGATTAAGAATGTTATAACGCAGGAAGGCGAAGGCTACCTGCATGGTGAAATCGTGAAAAAGCTGGACAACGACATCAGCAATATGCGCAATGGGGGTTATACTACCTGTAATCTCGACCATCCTCATTTCAGTATGCAGTTTACCAAAGCAAAGGTAATCCCCAACAATAAGATTATAACCGGCCCGGCCTATATGACCATTGAAGATGTGCCATTGCCATTGATTCTGCCTTTTGGATTGTTCCCCAATAAAAAAGGCCAGACATCAGGCATTATAATTCCTTCCTATGGGGAGTCAACCCAACGTGGGTTTTACCTCGAAGACGGAGGCTATTATTTCGGAATAAGCGATTATATGGAGCTGAGGCTGGTGGGCGATATTTATTCGCACGGCAGCTGGGCCGTAAAGCCGGTTTTTAATTACAGGAAACGTTATAAATAC